>JAESQZ010000056.1 GCA_016764955.1 Deltaproteobacteria bacterium
ATATTGCTTTCTCTTCCGTAATAATCTGCGTATTGACGCCAGAAACGTAAAGATAAATTGGATCCTTAAGCTTATTCCAGATTTTACCAATGCTAAGATGAGCTGCTGGGTGATTCACGCCAACAAGCTTCTTTTTGTATTTTTTAGATCTAGCTTTGTCCATGTGTGAACAGTGTTTTAGTTGAATCCCTTCAGTAGAATACATATCTAATTTTAGACAATACCTTTTCTTTTGTTGTTCTAGAGGGCATTTACTACAGATTTTCTTTCTGTATTGTTTATTGTATGCTCTAAGTAATTGTTGAATATGAGTTCCTGATTCAAACCAATCAATCATTCTTTCATGAATGAATTTGTTAGGTTTTATCGAAGTGATTGAAATATTATTCTTCATCTTCAATTCCCCCTCCAACGTGTCCAACTGCTTTTCCTTGAGATATCATCCAGGCTATTCTTGCAAAGTTAGCAGCTTGTAGAGCATCGTCTGGAGTTCTCTTTTGATCCTCAATGAAATATCTTCTGTATGGTCTTCTTGCAGTCCCAATATTGATTAGTTCTACTTGCTCATTTGTGAACTGATCAATAATCCATTCTATCTTAGAGTAATCAGCTCCAGGTAGTATGATCCTTGGAGTGAGTTGTCCGTTATTATCAAAGGGGATTGTTACTAGATTTTTGATTGCATCAATGGAATAGGTTCTGTCAATTTCATATTTGTTATCTTGACGATATTTTATCATCTCTTTGATGTTTGGTCGTGGTCTTTCAGGCCTTGTAAGATAAACTAGTCTCAAACATCTAGGTCCAAAGTATTTCATTAGAGATTCTACTTGATGAGTTCCTCCTCCTGAATCTACTACAGATTGAGTAGCTCCATAAGCATCAATGATATTTCTTACGATTTGATATTGTTCATCTGAAGTTTTTCCTGCTAGTTTAGCTGCAAATAGTAATCTAAACACTGGACCTTGATTATTGATACATTGCCAAACCCATACTACAGTTTTGGGTCCTCCTCCCCAATCTGCTCCAACAAATACATCACCTAGAGAATGATCAACGTCTTGAGATGCAACAAAAGATAGATTCTTGTCTACTAGCTTTAGCATTATTTCTTCAGTGAATGGCATCTCATCTCCCTGAACCATTAAAGCTAGATTGTTTCTTGCAAATTCTAGAGGATCATAGTAGGGGTCTTTTTTGATTTGCCATTCAATGCTCCACTCTGGATTTACTTTGTAGTCCTCAATAGCTGATAGTATGGTAATTGGAATTCTAGGATTTTGTATTTGATCCAAATGGTATCCATGTCTGTAAAAGTTCTTTGGAGCTGCTGCAACAAAATCTCCATCTAGTACATCTAATAGATAATCATCTTCAATTAATCCTTCATCATTAAACTCCAATCCATCTCTCCAGGAGTTGTTTGAGTATCCCATAAAATTTTCTCCACGTCTAAATTTATACTCCATTTGATTTGTTGTCTGCCATAATTTATCATATTTTGAACTCTTGAATCCCCCTACTCCTCCAATGAGTGTATCCCCCATTGTATCAGCTTGAGTTTGTCGTGCATTGTTGAATCCAGTCCAGTCTTCATCTTGGCCTTCATCAATTACTATTCTCATCAATGATTTTCCTTGAGCATTTGACCAATTCTCTCCAGGTAACATCATGTCAATGATTGATTGAGTCTTCTTTATGATGACTCGATTCTGAGATCCTAGTCTGCTTATTCCAGCTACATGTTTTGATAGAGGTTCATGACCAAATATGTCCTGCCTGAATTTTGTTTCAGTAAATGTTTTGAGGTTTGCATCTTTGAAGTTGAAATAAGTTTGATCATAGTTGTTTCTAGTAGTAGCTCTGTATGCAAGCTCTGTTCCCATTGTAGTAGTCTTTCCCCATTGTCTAGCCCATAGTAGAAACTTGAATGGATGATCATCTTTTACAACTTTGAGTAGCATTGGCCTGAGTCGTAATCTGTTTTTGATTCCTTTGATTGCTCCTCTGCAGTATAGTTCCCACTCTACTCTATCTGTAGGTAATTCAGGTAAATCTTCAATGGTTCTTTGTGAATCAATTAGTAGAGCTCTTTCAGTTGTAGCAGTGAGTCTAGCTTCATCTAGTCTTTCATCATAACTTAGAGGTGCTGATTCTTTTAGGATGCTATCTTTAGATCTCAATTTATTGTTCCTGTGGAATTAGTGTAAGAATTCGGGGGTTTTGTTTTTCTTGTTCTGCTAGTTTGACTGCATCTCTGTAAACGTATTGAGCGGCTTCATCAAATGCTGAGAGGTATGGGATTATTTCTTTGATTTCTTTTAGTATTCTAGCTGAGGCAATTGATTTAGTATCATCATCTTTAATTTTATCATACTGTTTCCATAGTTCATCTTTGATGTGTTCTAGTTCGTGTAGTCTATCTAGATGTCTTTCAGTTAGAGTTTTGGCTATCTCGTAGAGTCTGCTTGTAACTTCAGCAGATAGTTTTCCTCTTACTCTCCAGTAAGTTGATTCAGAGATTGTCTCTCCAGTCTGTTCCTTTACAAATTCTAGTGATTTTGTAATACCAAACTTTCTGATCTTAGTCCAGATTACAGCATATTCACTGTCATTTAGTGTCATATTTCTTACATAGCTTGACAGTGATTCTGCCAATAATGAATTATTTGGAACTATTACTCACGATCGCTTGAGTCATGTCTATCCATTCTTTTGATATTGGCATCTCTTTGCATGTCTATCTCAAAGAGTGCTTCACTGAATGAGTTTTGTTCTTCTTCAGTTAGGTTCTGAGGTTTGAATAGAGATAATGCCTCTACTAGATTCCAGATTTGTTTTGTTATTTCTTGCATGTAGTGTGTTTTAATTTCATCATATAACACCTGGTCTTGTAGGCCAAACTAGAGTTTTAATATTAAAATTTCTTCCATGTGATACCAAACCAATATCTGCAGTCTATACAGCATCTGTATTTTATTGTCTTTAGTGGCATCCTAGTTAGTTCATCCTCGTATACTTCCTCTCTACATGTGCTACAGATTGCTAACTTTCTCTTTTCTCTTCTTCTTGTTCTCCCCACATGGAGATTGTAATGGTTATTTGCAAAGGGAAGTTATTGAATATTAGATTCTAGGTTTACTCTCATGTTTTCTTCTTCTAGCTTCAGCTCCTCTAGGAAGATTACTAACTATGATTCTACAGCAAGGACAAATTCTCCCATCCCATTTGATGAATAATGAACAGGTTCTGCAAAAGGGATTTCCAATAAAGTATCGTTGTTTACCTTTGTAGTTTTTACAAATTCCTTTACAGGTCATGATTAGAACCTCAAAGCTTGTTTGTAGAATGATTTGTAATGAGTAAAGGTTTCACTTGTTATGAATTCTCTTATCCACTGATAGATAGGATTCTGATAGTATCTATTCATGGCTCTCAAAACAGGACTATCATAATTTTCTTTTACCCATAGTTTAGCTGCAATTCTAGTTGATTCATAAGATCTATATTTTGATGGTCTGCATCCGCAAGTTCTTTCCCCTCTAATTTGTTCAAAATCCTTTTTGCATGTAATACATTTGATTATCATTAAGCATCAATTATTTTTCCATCTCTAATGAAGTAATGAGACTTGCATGGAAGAGAGAAACTCCCTATTGATGGAGTTAATGTTGGCTTACCTTCATCCATTATCAGAGTCCAGTTCATGTGATTTAGTGGTGTTACTACTCTTTCTCCACAGCCACAAACACAGAGATGAGTTGCTGTATTGTATTCTTTAGAGATGTATAGTATTTCTTCCTCTATTCTATCAGGGATGAATGTGACAAAACAAGCTGTGATTGATTTTAGGAGTGAAGCCATATCTCTCCTTTAACAGTTCTAAGTAATCCTGTTGGTAGTTGTTTGTATTCTACCTCCCAAATGTATTCACTGTGATATCCACAAACAAATGACTTGAAGCTGGGATGCAACTCTAGAGTATTATTTTTGATAATCTTGAATCCCCAAATACAGCTTGCATCAGGTGAAGGCTTTCCCTCTCCCTCTTCTGCTCTTATTCCATGTGTCTCTTTGCAATAGGGACAAACAAACCTAATGAATGTATATTTTTCATAGGTTGCAAGTGTAGCTTTAATCAAGCTGGAATAATTACTCCATCTGTAATGAAATAGTGTTCTTTGCAAGAGTCTCTAGGACATAAAATTGATGGAAAAATTGTTACTACTCCATCTTTTATCTCAACCTTGTCATGATCTCCTAGATTAGCTACAATTCCACACTTGTAACAGTTGAGAAAGAATCTGGAATGAGGTTTAGATGGATTGAATGGTGAACTTATCTCATAAAGTATTGATTCCCCTATAGATTTTTTGCAAATATCATTTTCAGGATGATGAATAAATTTTACTTCCATTATTTTATGAATGAATTGATACTCCAGATACTGAATAGTTCTCTGAAACTGTTTTGATATTTCTATGTGTGTTGCAGTATTTTCTTATGATAAATGATCCAATTCTTGTATAGGTGTCAGTGGATTCTTTGCAGTCTTTGATTTCACATTTGATTAATTCTCCATCTCCGAATTTGCCTGCATCTAAAACTAGTTGAGTATCCATGATGAATTTTTTGTAACATTGCTCAGCTTCTTCTTTGGATTTATGTTTGTGAGTTTTGTTAGTATCACTGTAACTAGAGGAGCAATATCCAATAGGCCAAATGGATTCATCATTTTGTCTAGAGTAATTCCAAGAACCGTCTTTTACTTGCCTAGCTTGATCATAATTCAATGAGATGATTTAGAATTATTCATTATAGAGAACTTTAGGTAGAGATTTCATCAATGTCTTTTCCTGCTGCCTCATCAGAATAGTCTTTAGCATTTGCTCTTCTTACTAGCTTGATTCCATCATTAGTTAATTTCATGACGTATGGACCATCAATGAAGAGGAGCATGATTAAACTAGTAGTCTAAATCTAGAGTTTCTTGTCCTCCAATCTTTGCGATTAGTGGAGCTAGTTTTTGAATAATTGTTAGTAGATTTTCTTCACTGCCTTTAGCAGAGATAGATAGATTGAATTTTGTTGATTGGTCTATTAGGATATCATCTTTGTCTTTCTTTTGTCCAGAGCCTCTAGATATTTTGTAATTCCATTCTACATTACCCATGTATTTTATCAGAGTTTACAGTAATAGAGAAGTTATGTCATTGATTGAGAAGTTTTTCTTCTGATAGTTACTCCATCAACATCTACAGCTCCTGGAGATTCAATTACAGTATGCCATTTGTGATCATGAGGTAACAGCTTGTTTAGTTCTTTGAGTTTTGCATTAGTTGGAGATACATTAGTTAGAGCTCCCCATTTCAATCCTGAAATCTTTGGCATGATATCATTGATGTCTTTCATGATTGTAATTTTTTTAATCCATTGAAAAGAAGTTGCCTAGATATGCCCTTGCCATTACTGACAAGGGAATACCTGAGTTTGTAAGAAACTGTAATTTCATTAATCATCACTAGTTTTAGTGAATTACCTTGAAAAGATATTTTTTTGAGAAAACTACAGGAGTTTCACATCTTGGACATTTACAGGGAATAGCTCCTGCATCAAATATTTCTTTCATGTCTGTGTAACGATTGTAATCATCAAGGAATTGTTGTTTTTCTTTTTCAGTTTGTGATTCATTAGACTCAGCTTGCTTTGATGTAATCTTTTCAAGTTTCTTGAATTCTTTTTCAAATGTAGAAATCATTACTTTAACTACATCATCGTAAAATGGAAATGCACAAGCTGGACTGATGCATTTACTTGCAAACTTTGATTCAGAGGTATAATCACATTGCATACAAAATGTTATCAAAACTCCATGTCTTACATCTCGATAAGTTCTAAATGAACCGCATCCCTCACATCTCAATCCATAATATCCAATTGAGATAGCATCATCTCTGTTTGGAGGTTCAAGAATTGGTAAGAGATTTTTCATTTTTCTCTCCATTACTTTCATGGTTTGTTTTGATGTCATTGTGTCAAGATCCTTTTGAGCCTTGATTGTAAGATTTGCTTGTTTAACTTTGAACTCTTCAGGTTTGAGTTTGGCTTTGATTTCCTTGTATGCTTTTGATTTAGGATCAAGCTTGTTTAGGGTTCTCATTAATTTTTTTATTTCAGGTTGAACAGCTTCAATTATTTTGTATTGTTTTTCAAATAATTTTTTTGCTTCCTGCCATCTGTTAGCTCCAAAGTCTTTGATTCTATTAACGTAAATTCCTGCAGCGAAATTATCAGTTCCTTCAATGTGTGCAGCTAGTAGTAAATGCTGAAGCATTTTAGGACATGAAACTCTATCATCAAAGAGGTCCCCTGTAATGTCAATAATGGCATTAGCTTTGAGATAAGTTTCCTTTACTATCTTTTGATCATCTTCAGAAAGTAATGCAAGAAAATGTGATGTTCTTAACTTATTTTTTATTGATTGTTTAATCTTGATTTCTTTATCAATTAGATCAATGAGAATTTTATTTTCTTCTTCAGGTTTTGTATTTAAAGAACTATCTTCACGACGGTAAACGTCGTCTAGTTTATTGTCTTCCTTGTTAGAATAATGATGACCAATCTTGTATTTATGTGGTAGTGTTTCATGCACCCATGTCATTTGTGTTACAACTCCAATTGATTTCATTTCATTTTTGATGTGAGATGAGATTAATCCAATTTCTTTAATGGTTGGTTGTAGTTTGTTTTCAAGTTCTAGCTCGTGTTGTGATTCTAGTAATTCAGCCCACGTAAGAAAGATATTTCTTTTTGGGGATTTTGATAATAATACTGCAGCAGTTGTAGGAGATAGTAGTTCCTTTTTGAGTAAGATGATTCTGAGTTGTAGTAAGTTCATTTGTTGTTTTACATTTTTTTCCTCTACAGATTCTAGTTGAATAATAAATTTCTCTAGTGTTTCTTTAGTTAGTTCTTCAATCTCTTCACTTGATAAAGTATCAAGATCAGAGAGCTTTATTGGCTCTTGTGACATATCTAGGCATTGATACTATGAATGTCATTTAGAAAACACATACAAAAACAATAAAGTTGACTAAAGCAGTAGCTACTTTTTGAGCTGTTTCATCATTTTTGAAACTGCTTTTCTTTCCACAGGTTTTCTCCAATATTTTGAATTACAGTGAGAGCATGTGCTTTGTTCTACAGTCTTTCCAGTCTTTGAGTCAAGTGAAGGATAGAAATCCTTCTTGCATCTAAAACAATGAAGAGGAGAAATTTTTAATTCCTTTTTCATCACGATAGGTTTTTGCCTCCGCAAGTTATACATTTCTTCCCCTTGAAAGTTGCTCCAGGACCACACTTGCAAGCTCCAATTAGAACTCCTGCAGTTCCTTTTAGATCTTTGACTTCTTCTTTATTCAAGGATTCCATGAAGGTTAGCAGTTCTAATTCTGGAATTTGTTTTCTCCAGGCGTTTCTCTCTGCTTTTGAGTGAGCTTTGCGTTGTCCAAATGGATCATAGATTCCTTTCTCATCAAAGTAGGGACATTCAGATAATCCTTCAGTCTCTAGGCCTGTTTTTTGGTTTCTTACTTTGATGTGAGCTCTCCAGAACCACATTGTAGTATCTTTTGGATCATCTTTTTCTAAATTTACTTCTGAATGGATTGTTTCTAATGGCTGCTCTTTTTGTGACATCTTCAAAGTAATAGCTTTGAGGCCAATGAAAGTTAATTCCATTTTTCCTTGAGATGTTTTGTATGCCATTTTCTTTTTGAGTTCTTCAGATAGTCCAGCTATTTGTTGCTCATCCATTGAATCCATGATAGAGAATTCAGATTTTTCAATAGACATTAGGATTTATCCTCGTCAGTGTTCAGGAGTAAATCTTTGTTTACATAGTCCTGGGTGTGTTCAATTGCTATCTCATCAAAAATCATTGAGAGAATTTTGTTTTCTTTGAAAGACATTATTTCAATACCTTCCTTAGAGTTTCATTCACCACTTTGGAATAGCTGTATGATGTTTGATATTGTGTGATTTGTTTTGCTTGTTGCAGTCTAAGCATCTTGTCCAAATCATCATCTATCATGATTGTTATTCTTTTGGACATTATTGATTTATCTCCGCAAAATGCACTACACAAAATATCTTACCATCAAAATCAGCAAGGTCTTTTGTGCTTCCACATCTATAACATTCATAGGACATTAAATTTTTCTCCCCTCATAGTATGTGAAAACATGTGCATCTTGACTCTCAAAATTGAGTTGTTGATGTAAGTTTTGGAGAATTCCAAAGAAAGATTTCTTTGTCATCAGTTAATCCCCATCTCTCTAACAATTAGTTCTACTAATTGTTCAGCGTAGATGTCTGTGTGTCTGTCTTCTGCTTTTAATGGATCATCATCTGTGTAAAAGTTCACGTTGTATGTGTCCATTTCTGTTACTGTTACCAAAATGCCTTTGAATTTGCTTGGGTTTTTTGGTAGTTTCAAGTATAATGCAGTTGTTGAAAATATACTTGGTTTGATTCCACTGTATGCAAAGAAAGGGAATCCGTTGACTTTACTTGCTTGGAGTTGTGAAAAAATCTCTTCAGCTTTGTAATTGTCTTTTGTTTGTATGCTTTGTGTTTTCATATCTAGGCAACATTACTAAAACATACTTGCTTATAATCCTTTAGTTTAAACTAACGTTAGTTATAGGTAATGCTTAATAATCATTCAATACCACACTAATCATGGGACTCAGGTGTACGGAGCATAATCAGACTGAAAACTTGAGAGGTTCGGGTTCAACTCCCGAGAGTTCCAACCGATAATTTTTATAAAAAATAGAAAAAAATTGTGCAAAAGCACAATCAGACTGAAAACTATAATTTCTATGAGGTACAAAGTTAAAAAGATTCATGCCTAAGAATCCCTCAAATATTTTTCATAATCTCTTTTTACTGCTTTTTCATCTGTTTGATTAACAAATCTTTGAATAAAATTTCTTTTGATTTTTTTATGAGACATTCGTTTCATTTTGAATAATTCCTGATAATTTCTTGAACATATTCCTCAGCAGTGTCTTTAGCTGCCATCTCATAAGCTCTTTTTCTAACTTTAGCTATAATTATTTGAGGATCAGTAATGTTTTGAGCAATACATGAGCTAACTATTCCTCTTAATTCTCGTAGTCTTCCCCCTCTGATTTCATTTGGTCCTGCCATCATGAAAAACCATTCCCACAAACATCATCAGTTCTTTTGTTTTGTTTGATTAGTCTCATGCCTTTAGCATAATGTTTAGATTGTTTCTCTAGTTTTTTGCACATTCGGTATAATTTAGGATGCTTTTTCTTGATGTAATCCCATCTTAGAAGACTATTGAAAGGGCAAAAATAACAACCTGATTTTATCACATAAGGGAATCCTTTCTCAAAGATGTATCTCTCACAATCTAATCTATCCATTTTCCAATCAACTAAAGGATAGTGTTTTGTAATGTAATCTTCTTTAGCTGTTCTGCATCTTCTTGTTTCTGCTACATCAATTCCAATGTACTCATTAATTTTGAATCCTTTGTAGATTGTTTTGTAAAATTTATGAATTGGTCCTACTTTAAAATCCCTAGTACACCAACGTTTGAACATGTCTGGAAAAACTTTTCTTGTAATGCATTTATTGAATAGAGTTACTAGTCCAAAGTTTCTTACAGTTTTGAAAGGAATATCTTTTTTCTCTAAGAATTTTTTCATATACTCTACTGTATTGTAAGTTTCAGGAAGTTCTCCTCCAGTATCAGCAAACACTACTTGATCAATTGGAATTTTCTTTTCAATCATTTTTAGAATCATTGCAGTAGAATCTACTCCTGCTCCATAGGATGCTATGTTGAGTTGTTTCATTTGTAAGTCACCATAATAGAAATATAATATCCTCGAATAGCTGGTTTGAAATTGAAAACTCCGTTTCGATTAAACCATGTGATTGATGTTCTCTTTTTTTGATAGAGTTTTCCAATAGATAAATAAAATCCAAATATTCTAATCCAAAAATTCATTATGGAAACATCTCCTCAGAAGCTTTGACTTGACCTTTAGATTCTGTAGCTAGACTCAAATCAATTAACATCTTTACACTTGAACTAAATCCTCCACTAGTAGGAGAATATCCTGTAGCCTCTGCAAGTTCAGGTCTAGTCAGAGAGTTTATCGGATCATAATAGATGTTACACAAAAAATCTAATACCTTAGATGAACATGCTCCAAGTTTATTCTTCCAATGATTTAGTAAATCTTCATGGTTTGTAGGAACAGGATCTAATCCTCCAGCTCTTTGAATTCCTGCAGGAGTAGGAGTAATTGTTCCATTTTCTTCTATGTATCCTGCATCTCTAAGATTTTTGATTGATGTGCTGTAACCGCCTGAAGTTGGCCTATATCTTGAATAAACTGCAAGATGTTTTCTAGTCATGGGTTTGTTAAACTCTACTAATTTTTTCAAACAAGTTTCAGCACATTTGTTTAAAATAATTTCATCATCATTTAGAGATTCAACAGATACAGAATGTGATTGAAAATTATTCACAGTCCTTGGAATTATTCCCTCTTCTTGAATTTGGTTTGGTATAGTTGGTTTTTCTATCTTTGTTTCAATTGAAAGAGCTTTGTTAATTTCATTTACTGCATGATCACAAGTATCAAAGATTTCATTTTTGGATTTATTGATTTTAACAAAACCCATTTTTAGAATTTTAAGTAATGATCTCTTATCATGTAATTCTTGAACAGTTGAAATGAATTTTACTGTAGCCTCATCAAATCCTTTTTTGTATGCTCTGTTTAATTCTCCTGTATCTTGTTTAATTATGGGTTGATTCTTTTCAGATTGTCTAAGTTTTGTTTGTAGTTCTTGTATTTTTAATTGAAGCCCTTCCTTTGTTTTTAGATCCTGTTCTACTTCTAAATCCAATTCAGAGAAATTTGTTAATAATCCTGTGATTTTCTTTTTGTTTGCTGGAATGTATTCTTTAATATTTCCAAGCTCCTCATGAGATGTTTTAGTTTCATAAGCTTTGACTAGAACATTATCATCAGCAATTGCAGGACCAAAGGCATAGAATTCATGCTTTAGTTTTCTCAATATTTTAGTATCTTTAATTCCAAGTTCTTCTCCTGCTCTTTTTCTATCAATATCTAAGGCACATCTACCAATGAATTTTGTGTTGAGTTCAGCAGCTACATCTTTGTTTAATTTTGAAATTCTCTGAGTGGCTCCAATTAATCCATAACCTCTTTTTCTTCCTCTGCTAGCCAAAGCTGCAACTGCAGCAAGTGATTCTGAACGTCCAGACTTTGATTCAGGAGCAAATATATGAATTTCATCAAGCCAAATGAGACATTGATGCCATAGAGTTTTTGGAAGGTTAATCAGTGCCTCACAAAATAGTTTTACAAATCTAATCCTTTCAAATGGATTTAGTTCATACAAATCAATTATAACATCTGCACCTGTCTCCATGATTCTTTTTGCCAATAATGCAGCATGTTTAGAATCAATTTGGATATCAGCTTGTGGTCCTTTACCAACAAGTAAGAAAGAATAGTGTTCTCGTAAAGTTGGAAATTCTCCTTCAGGATCAATAATTATTTGTTGAACTTTTCCATGAGCTTCTTCAATTCCTTTTCTCATGGCATGACTCTTTCCTCCTCCAGAATTTGCTTGGAGTAATGCTCTTGATTTTATTAGTTCTTGAAGATTTACAAGAATTGGTTTTTTCTTTTCTACATCTAAGAAAATTCGTAGCCAATCAGTCATGATTTTGGTCCACCCTCTGAAATATTCATTTCATTTATTGGATGCCAATTAGGACATCCTCCACATTTTGCAAACAGTTTTCCATCAGGTGAAATCATATAATTTTCTGGATGCTCTAACATGTTGTTTCCAATGGAACGTAAAAGATCATTGTCAAAAGATGTGATCATTATAGTTTCACTCCTAATTCACTAGCTTTCCTAAATCCTGGACCATGAAATTTCCCTGAAGCTGGAACTTTACTAAATCCACAATTGGAGCATTTGTTGGTTATAATGTTGAAGGTTTTTCTTTCTGATAATCTGTATGATTTAGTTCTATGTTGAGTGCATCCAGTAGGGCAAAAAATTAAATTATCTTTCATTGTGGTTTGACTCCTGCTTTTACTAGTGCATCAATGATATCATAGAAATCATCCCAAGTAATTTCATGTTCTTTTTTAGAATCTAGATAGAAAATTCCTTTTTTTCTACAATCATAATCATCAATTGTTATGTATTCATGTCCTGCAGCTCTAACCAACGGACCAAAAATAGTTCTAGCTTTGCGTGCTGCCTTTTCTCCATGTTTGTAATTTACTTCAATTACAATATCTTTTCCATTGTTTCTTCTAAGGACTAAATCAAAATTATGATTTCTAACTTCTTGGTCTAGATGAATAAATTCTATAGGATCTATCATCCATTTGATATTTACTTGAGATTCAATTCCTACACAGTCAATTAATCTAAGCATAATTTTTTTAGATAGATTTTCTCCTCTACCAATGAATCTAGAATTATCACTCAATCTTATCAGCCTCCATGTGAATAATTTCAGTTAATTTTTTGCCATCTTGTTTAGAAACACAGTCAAGAATTAGTGAGATTAGTCCTGAGAGTGAGCCAATGCCCATAACGGAGAAATTCCTTTTTCTAGCTTGATGAAAGTCATGCCATTTGTCATATACAATATCTCCAATAGTTAGAGTAGTGAATCCAGGCTTAGGCATTATTTTTCCTCCTCAAAATCGTCAAGAGTAGTTCCATCATGATCAGCATTATTGGTTTTTTTTCTCTTATCTAGAAAGCTCATTGTCCTTTCCTCACAATTTGATTGCCATGACAAAGAACTCCAGGAGTTTTTACTCTAGCGTATAGTTCAGCATAATTTCTTTTAGGATACATTTTCTTGATCATATGCCAAAGATCAGGTTTCTTGGAATGTTCAGATCTTAACTCTTCAATTATGCTAGAAAATAATTTTGCAGGAACAGGCATTTCTCCCTTGATAGCCATTAGGAGATTTTCATGTTGATTTCTATTCCAAGAACCTACTCCAATCTTTTTCTTATTCCAAACAAATTCCTGTTTTACTTTGAACCCTGCAGCATCTAAAACAGCTTTGTAGAATGGAATTGGATATTTTACATCAATGGATTTATCTCCAACTAGTAAATTATCAATTTTAATTTCAACTTCTGAATATTGTATTGATGGACTCATCCAGAAAAACATTATGGCATTATCAGCAGCAGCTAATTTGCTAAAGTCCTGAATGAGTTCATCAATTGTCATTGTAGGATAATGTGTTTCAGCAGCTCCTCTTCCTCCTTTGTCCTCATATCCATAAGGCACATCAGCTAGGAATACATCAGAAATTGTTTTTGGTAATGGAACCTTTGGAAGATTTCTATCTTTCCTGGTTAGTTGAGTGTGGAGAGTTGTGATTTTTGTTTCTCCAGTGTAGAGTTTTTTCTTTTGTTCAAGAGTAGCATTACTATGAATATGTAATGCTCTCTCAAAGGTTGTAGTAGACATGTCAGCTTCTTTAGCTGCTTTAGCTGTAGCTTTACCCTTAGCCTCTTTAGATGCTAAGGTTCCAGATTTTTGTCTGGATTCAGCTTGAACCACTTCTTTTTCATAGGTAATTAGAGATGCTTCAAATTTTTGATATTTACTAAGATGTCTTCTCTTGAGATTCATTGAGTTGATGTAATCTATTTTTTCCACTTCAGAATCAAACTCCCATTGTTCGTATTTGATATCATCAATTCTTTGTTTACCTAGAATTTCATCTCTAGTGTATCCGTCAACTAGATTCCAATCCTCATCAGCACAAACAGGTTTTAGTTGTCCTTTGGATTCCATGTCATCATACATTTTGTTAAAATCTTTTTGAGTAGGTCTAGGAGTTATTGATTTATACAAATCATTATGAAGAATTTCAGAACGTGAGATAGTTCCTGATTTGATTAGTTTCATTTTGTAAACCTCTCAAATCCATTACATATTTTGTAAAACAAATAACAAATCAAAATTGTCCAAGTAGTTGCAGTTACAAATTCTTCAATCAATTGTAATCCTCCTTTGAAACATTAGTAGTGATTAGGACATGTGGATATTTTCCCATTACAACATATTCAGATTGAATGAAAATGTTTTTGAAGCCTGATTTTTTCATTCGATTATTTTCTCGTCTTGTAGTGATGAAGAATTTACCCTTGATTGATTTACATAATTCTAGAATTTCTTCATCATAAGCTTTGACTGATTCTCTATCAAAATGAGAGAATCCTTGATCATAGAATGACTTGAACCAAGGCTGATCAATTACAAATACTGTATTTTTAGAATCATATTTCTTGATGCAATACTTGAAATCAGTACAAGTAATTTTAACATCATTGTAATTGAATTCTTTTCTGAGCCATTTTGCAACAAACTTTGATTTATCATTTAGAATGAATTGAATTGGATATCCTGAAATTTTCTTAGGTCCAAAGAGTTCTTGACAAACTTTAGCTGTTCCAGCTAGAGGCTCACAATATACATCACAATCAGGGATTAGTCGTGCTAGTCGTCTTGATATTCCAGTGATTCCAGCATATCCAGCTAGTCTTTTTCCATCATCAATTCTAGGAAGAGATATTGATTTTTGTCCAAATCTGTTAATTATGGTTTTAGCTACATCTTCATTTCTTGGATTAGGATTAGTCTTGATGCCTCTATGAGATTCAAGTTTTAGGCCTTCCATTATGGCTCAACCTCACATTCGTTTGAATGACCGTCTGGACAATTGAGATTAATTTTAGAGATTGAAAATTTGGTTCCTGATTTTGTTTCCTGGAACATCAAGAGATCGATATCAATTGGAATTACTACTGAACCACAAGTAACACAAGTTCGAATAATTGATTTCAAATTTCGTTCTCCTCAATATCTTCTTGTTTACCAACTGTCACTTTGACAAAGCACCTACATTCTCTGCACCACCAATGATCAATTTTTTCAGCAGTTAGAATTCCTTTTCTTCTAAATGTAATTTTTGGAGTGTAGAGAATTTCTCCACATTTATTGTGTGAAGGATTCATTTTAGATTTCTCCTCTCTGTTTCTCTAGTTACAATTCTAACAGCTATCTCATGAGCTTGCTCTTTGGTGTATTTTTTCTCGTCAATGTAGAAATGAACTACTTTGGAATAAGTTGCATCTCTATCAAATTCTTTGAGAGTGGTTTGAGGATTTTCTTTTCCTCTAGTTGGAGCTTCTGTATATTTTTGAAATACTCTTTCTAGTGCTAGCTTGATTCCAGGATTAGGTTCTGTTTCAATTTCCTCTAAAAGCCATTTTTTAGTTAGAGTCAAAATTGATTCTCCTTGTGCCGATTAGCTACGAATCTATCTTTGAAACCATAGGGATTTTCATCATCAGGTCTATTGTCATTTACGAATTTATGTGGAGGAGTTGTTTTGTTAGAAATTCCAGTCTTCCAATCATGACCTCCTGCAGTTTCACCTTCTCCACAAACTAAGCATCGAGTCAATCGAAAATACTCCCATGTGATTTGTGTCCTGGACCTTTGCTGTCTAGAAATGGCATTTCTATGAATGGTGAAAGTATTACTGGAATCATACAGCTAGGCATACATGATGTGTGTTTGATTAGAGGCCAATTCGTGCATTTATCAAATGGATTTACTACTTCGTATCTCATACTAGACATTATTTTTTCCTCTCCAATGCTTCGCTCAAACTGTGAATTTTCTGAATTAATCGAAATGTTGAATGGTCCTGTAATGCTCCCATTGCTTCAAATTCATCAACTACAAATTCTGCAGTTTGTTTTATTTTCGTGAGTTTTTCTAATTTTTTTAATACTTTAGGAAATGTTGTATTTAATTCTGCAAGTTTTGTAACTATTTTATCACGTTGTTCTGCTTTTTCTAACTGTGATTCTAGTTTGGATTGTAGAGATATTTCTTCATCTTCTAATTTTTTGATTTGTGTTGTACATTCTAAAAATTTTAGATTTTTTAAATCTCTCCCATAATCACAAAGTGGTCCTAACTTATTTCTAAGAAGTGAAAGATGATAAGGTATTTTCAATAATCGTTCTAGTTCTGAATTCATTTTTTTGTCCTCTCAAAAATGTAATTTTTTCCTTCTATCTTGTCAATTTCATATTTGCCTTCAGTACAGCTTAGTACATTCAAATAATTTCTGACAGACTGTGTTGAACCACTTCCAGTTTTCTTTTTACATCGTAGTACGATGCAGCTAACTCCATCAGATAAGAGATATCTTGGCTTCTTTTCAGTGATTTTTTCAGTTAAGAAATTTTCAGTAATTTCATAATGAGCTCGGTTTAGGTCAATCTCTTTGTGTTCTTGTGTGTCGTTTGTTCTCTCTCTCGCTCTCAGAGACTCAAAATCAAAAGTTTCTTCCCATGCTTGATTTTTCTTAATTAGTTCTCTTGCTAGTATTTGTAAATCAAAATCTTTATTCTTGTCCTCATTGCATTTCCAATGAACTTTTGCTAGATTCCATAATGCGTGATTTTTTCCATCATTGTCTAGATGCTCCCATGTTTCTTTCCATAGAGTGTGTCCAGGAAGGAATCTTTGTTCACAAAAGCAACAAACACGTTCTGCTCCATGAGGATAATCTCTTTCATTCATCAAAGGAGTTCTTTTCACTTGAACGTTTACTGTGAGACTCACTGCAGGAGGCATCTATACGCTCCCCCCTTTTTGATTGTAGAGAGAAACACAACGTTTACCGTTGTGGAGAGAGAGAATCATCTTTTGATCATCCCCAAAGAGTCAACCTTGTCAGCACCATAATATTCCCTAAGAGCTGCTAGTTTTCGTTTAGATGGAACAGAATAATTTATGCGTTTTTTTACTAGTTTGATTCCTTTATTTTTCTCAGATGTAATGAATTTGTCAATTTTAAATTCAAAGGCATGAGCAAAAACTAGTCTTCCAGTTGCAGGAATAATAGCAGCCCAACCCATCAGGCCACAATCTCCCTTCCAAGTTCAACTAGTTTATCGCATACAGTACAAAGATGTTCACGCTGTTTTTTCTCATTCCAAAAAATTACATCTGCCTGACATTCAGGGCATTTAGTTTGTGTAAATACTCCTCCAGATTCGAAGAGAGGTTTTGATTTTTGTTTTGTTTTTAATTTTCTTGTTCCTAATCTTGCAGATTGATATTCAAGAGCTTTGGTTAATCCAGTAGTTTTGAAAAATTGAATTTTAGCTTGACATGTGAGACATTCTACATGAAAATCTTTTCTATCATCTATTTTAATTTCAAATAGATTTGAATTCATATTAATTCCACACATGGTTCTTTCAATGTTATTTCTCAAAACAAAATGCAGATACAACACTCCTTGTCTTTGTCTTCTATGGTGGGTTCTAGTCCAGAATCCATCAGGAATCATTAGAGATTTACCTCCAGTGTAGGTTTTGATGTGAAAATTTTCATTGGAAGAACTATGATTTCATTTCCACTTACATTGTAGAGACTAGGATTAAATTTTCTGAAGAGTTTGATTTTATTGCAACTAATCCAATGTGGCTCATTTAGTTTACTTGAAATTAAAATTAATAATTTTGATTCTATTCCATGATTATTTCTTTCATAAAGGTATGACATGATGGATTTGTTGATTCCAAATCCAGCCCAACCAAATTCTCTCCTCCAACCAAGCTCTCTTCCTGCAACTTTGAAAGGATCAGTGATTTCTAGGATGATTGAGTTATTGTTTGGATTTACTGTAATTTCTTGATGACCTAATATTTTGGTGAAATTTTGCTGAAGGCTCAAATTAAAATATCCTCCTTTTTCTGAAATGGTATTTTCCGCCTGATTTTCTCCTTTCTGTAGTGATAAACGCTATCTAGGCATCGATTACAACAATCCATCGTGTCATCAGGATTTGGATTTCCCTTGAAAGTGACTATCCAATCAGGAGTATTATCACAGCAATTGTGAATTAGGAGAGAATCTAGAAGGACCATACTGCTAATCCTCCTAGACACTTTTCCATTTCTGGAAGGCCTAGAAGGAAAACAGTTTCTACATGTATTCCAAGTGACGATGTAAGAGATGATTTGACATAAGAATTCAAAATGAATTCTACAGTATGACTATAGTTTTCCTTCAGTTTCTTTTTCTCCCTTTTGATTTTTTATACATACTAGGCTAACGAGAGATAATACTGAATGATAATTAAAGTTACTACTGTTATAACTTTTATACAATGGTTAGCTAATAATTGACAAGGAGTGACAGGCAATGTTCCTTTTGAATACATATCTAGGCGGATTGTTTTGAATTGTAGCCTGTCACTCTGGAAATAAAAATTTTATAATTTCAAATAATTAATTCCTGATCGAAACATAAAGTTTCATTAATTTAATTTTCATAATTACAAATTGTAACAGAGGCATATAAAATAGATCTATAACAGTATGAAAAAGATTTTATTTGAGAAATAGGCATGTGTGAAGTCCACATGATATGATTTTCATTTTTATGTGAATTAGGAGAAATTGTTATAACAAATGGATAGCGATCAGGAATCTTTCTTTGTTTTTAGTTCATCAATCTGTTTTTGTAATTCCTTTAGAGTGTGAATTACCATGTCATCTTTTCTTTTACCTTGAGCCACTAGATTTTCAATTTGCTCTTCAGATAATTTTAATTTCTTATCAAAATTAGAATTGAGTTCATCTATCACATCTTTAGGAGTTTCATCACCTTGGACTATGGATGCAATTTTGCTAAAAATATTAATCAGTTTAGAACATTTTGCAAACTCACTACGAAATTTAGTTGGAAATAGTGTGGCTACTTTTTCATAACTGTCAGGTTTATGACCAATTGCAATATCTGCAGCCCATGTAGCAGCACCGCATGCAATCATTGTTGATTTTAGCAAATCTCTAGCTTCATGGGAATCCACATTGTATGAGTTTAGTTCAGGTAATTTTTTTAACACACCTGATTTTTTAGCTAGTTTGAAGAAATGCTTGAAAACCCAACCCAAAGTAATAGGACCACCATTTCTATTAACGAATAATGGTTTTCCAGTCATCATGATTTGGCCTGTTATCTTTTCCCGATAGTTTAGATATGATTGAATAGCCTCAATTGCATCAACATCTAATCCTCCTGGATGTCTGAATGTGGTTTTGATTCTTACATGCTCAGTTATTACAGGACATTTTTTTAAATCCCAAGTGTTATGATCATCACTTCCAAACCATTTTACCAATAGAGGCCAAACTTCAAAGTTGAATCTATCTACAAGAGTAGAGGCATCAAGTCCTCTATGAAATTTAGATACAAATACTGCCTTTTCTGTAGCATCAGGTTTTCCCAGAGTCATTATCTGCATGAAATCAACAAGTGACATTTCCTGTTGTTCTGCTGCCTCATCAGATGAAGTGTACAGAGTTTTAGGATCAAAACTAATTGAAATGGATTGATCATTTTTCTCAAAATAAGACAAGATAGAGCTCTTGATTGCTTTCATGTAGCTTGCCATTTTGCCCTCGTGTAGTTCTGTATCCATCAAATATTTTTTAATAATTTTTACTACTGCAGTTCGATTAGGAATTGGTTGAGTTAGTAAACCAAATAACTCCTCAATGTTTTCAAATTTCATTTCAAGTTCTACTTGTTCAAACACATTTTCTTTGATCTGTGTTGTTTTTTTGATTTTTTGTGTTTGTACAATTAACCATTTATTAAAATTCCAAAGTTGCTGAATGTAAAGAGAGCGTACAGTTCCTCTATTACCAATTTTTACATTCTTCATTTTAGAACCTCGTAGCTGCATACTCCAATAATCAACAGTTTCTAATTCTTTGAACCATTTTGGAACAGTGGCATCACTAGTTTTTCTTTTTAGAATTTTTAGATCGGTTCCAACTCGTATAGAAACTGACAGAACAGATTGAGCTGAAATAAGCGTACGGTTATTTGATTTCATTAATGTTAGATTATTATTATAAAATTCTCCTGGAGAGAAGACATAACCTACAGTATCAAATTTTTCTAGGATTTCTCTGTGTCTCTTTTGGATTCTTACATCATATTTTTTTGAGGGATCAAAAGCTTCAATTACTTCATATTGATATTTTGAGCCACGAGCTGACATGATAACACAAATACGCAACAAGTGGTTAAAATATTTGGCTAATAATGGTGAGTAAATGAAAGTTTACAACCCATTTTGGGTGAGATATTTTATTGACTTGTCGTGTTTTCGTTCCTAATTTTCAATAGATTGGATTGTGTAAATTACCATATCAATTCCCAAATCCTGAGATAAAATTGACAGCTCTTCTGTAATAATATCTACATGTTTTTCTTGTCTGTCAGATAATTTGGTTCTAGGATTATTATTTAGAATACGAATGTGTTTTGATAATGGGATAAGTTTAGCATCAAGATCAGTCATCATTAAGATAAATGAACCCTGATATCAATAATTGACAATCTAAATCGTAGCTTGAACCAATTCCAGTTCCAGTAGTTGAATTGTTTGAAAAATCTTTTTGTTTCATTGTGTACTGCAGTGACATGTAAATGACTAGATGTATCAAAATCTAATTCTTCAAGCATCCTAGCATGACAAATTTCATGCTGTACTCTATCACCATTAACATGATGAGTTCCCCAATCATTTACATCAATTAGGAATAATACAATTTTTCTAATTCCTGTATGCCCTGAAGGTATTCCAGCATTAAGCTTGCCTCCACTAGTTGATAATGTATGCTTGAAGAATGATAAATTAGTATGAGATACAGGTCTGAGTTCAATATCCCAATCATTTAGAAATTGTTTAATTTTCTTTTTGTCATATTGGTATAATTCTGCTAAAATATACCAAATCATTTTTAGATATAGTCTCTCATTGAGATCATCAGTGAAGAATTTAACAGGCAAGTTAGAATCTCGTTTTCTCAGTAGTGTTTAATTTTCGTACAGCCTCAAGCATTTCCTTTCTTGTAGCATCAAATTCTGAAATTACCTGAGTTCTTGCATTAACAAAATCTACTACACTATCAAAATCTCTAACCTTGATTTGAGATAATGCTTCAGATAATTGTACAGTGAGATCTTCAGTCATTGCAGATAATTTAGACATAATTTTTCCAGTCCTTTTTTCTTTGAAGGATTTTTTTCGTTTGATTTTATTTTTAGTATTTCGTGACATGGTTAATCAAAAAAATTAATTTTTAGCTAGTGATTTACCTAGTTTGATAGCTGAAAGGGTTCCACCTGTACCAATAGATACACCAAGCATCAAAAGGAAAGCATCATAACTTTCTACAATTTTATCAATGAATCGACCTAGGTCAATTGTTCCAGTAACGGTAAGATTTTTCATTAGTTCGGGATGGAAGAACACAATAACTAGAGTAATAATTGCACCAGCTCCAACAACACCGAAGACTAGGAAAATTAACATAGTCAAGCCTTCTTGTCTGCCAGCTCTGCCTATTGCTTTTTCATCGTCATCTTGTACACTCATTGAAAGATTTTGAGTTTATGTAATTAAGAGAACTATTCGTTAAACATTTGTTTGGCTAATTTTTCTAATTCTAGAGAGTCTTTAGGATGATTAAATCTCTGGGTTTCATCAATCATCCTAGATTGAATTGCTAGAAATTTCTTGATTAACATGATGTCTTCTTTAGAGTCATAAGTTGCTTGTTTAATTGCTGTAAAACATTCAGTTTTTTTCTTTATGAAATAAATTGCCAATGCTGAAATTACTGTTCCTATAATTCCTGCAATTACTAGAATGAATGATTGAATAAAATTTTCTAACATGATGAAACTCATATTTTAAATAATTAGAGAACTATCTCTAAGAATCAACTAGAACGTTATCTGTATCAGCTAGAGAAGTTCCTGAAGCATTAACCAAAACACATCTTACAGTGATTGAATCTCCTGGACTAAAAGCTCCTTCTCTAATTACCTCAACTTTGTTTTCTAATGCATTTAGATCATCAGAGGGAGGTTGGTTTCTAGAATATGAATTGGCTATAGTTGTAGTTCCTGTATCATAAATTGTATCAAAATATTCCTGAACACTTGATTGTAATCTCCAAGTTACTAGAGCTATCTCATCTCTTGTAGGTGAATCAGGATAAGTAACTTTGATTCGGATTTGTCCTGTTGCTGGAGAAGTGACTGTTAGAGTTGGTTTAGATGGTGTAGATAGTGTTCCAGTGGTATCACTAACAATAGTCGAGAATGGTCCATTCACTTGATTTTTTAGAATTCTTGCATGTCCGTAAAATAATGTACTTTCAACTTGTGATTCAGTTTCAAAAATTACATTAGTTTGGCCTGTCACTCCAACAGGTCGAGTAATTTTTGTACTTCCTCCCTGACCTGTAAAGCTCCCATTGCCATCTACTGCATTTGATAAATTCCATTCAACCTCAGCTATGTTAATTCCTGCCTCAAGTGTTACTGTAAATTTTAATTTAGTTCCTACATTCTCAAAAACTACTGTAGGAGCTGCAAGAGCTGAAGTTGTAGCACTAGCTAGTATTGTACTAATTAGAGTCCCAAATTCATTTCTGACTTCAAAAATATAATCATGTAATGTATTTGGAGGAAGAAAATCATCATCATACGTGTTTGTTACTCCCGAAGATGGAGTATCATCTTTCACTACAGTCTCTAAAGGAATTCCCAAGTCTCTAATCAAAGTGAA
This sequence comes from Deltaproteobacteria bacterium, assembly GCA_016764955.1. Classification (GTDB taxonomy): domain Bacteria; phylum Myxococcota; class UBA727; order UBA727; family JABDBI01; genus NORP243. Next base: position 22,831 of record JAESQZ010000056.1, read on the forward strand.
CCGTAATTGTTTTCCAGTAGGTTGAGTCCATGAAGCCCTTATTGTGTTAAAATCAAGTGCTGTAACTGAGAATCCTACATCTCCTGCATTGTATGAACCATCAGTGTTAGTTTGGAGTGGTCCAATATAATCAGAATTGCCAACGTCATTTTTTGCCCTTACCCAAAAATAGTATGTAGTTCCTGCAGATAATCCATTTACAGTAACTTTGGTATCAGTCAGATTTTTTGTTGCAGCATCAGTGATAGGAGTATCTGGAACTCCGTTAGTTTCTGCAGCAGAGAGAGAATATTCCACATCATAAGTTAATGGAAGACTACCTATTGCTGAAGGATCCCATAAGATATCTATTGTAGTATCAGTGTGTCCAGATGAGACAACGTTTAGAGGAATAGTTGGAGCTAGCTCAGATTCATCGTTTTTTTTTGTAGTTCCAATGTTGATAGTAGATTGGTCTGTACTCCAAAATGATATGTCAAGAAAATCATTAACTGCAGTAACTATCAAAGGACTACTTCCAATTCCTGAAACTATGGTTCCTCCAAGTGTAATGATTGGATCAGTTGAGCGAATGTGTAATCGTATAGTACATAATAGTAATGTTGGAATGTGTGCAAATGTTATAGTTGTATTTCCATCTACATTCCCTGTAAGTTGTCTATCACTGTGAATTCCAAAATCAATTACTAGAGGATTTGTAATATCTCCAAGTTCTGAAATTTTTAATGGATTTGGATTTATGTTTGGAGATCCTCCGTCTACTGATTCACTTCCAGAGCTTCCTATTCCTCTTGCAGATTCTGATCCTCCTATTTTTAATGATTCAAGTAAATCTCGATTGTTTTTCTTTTGGAATTTTATGATTCTTGATTCGGTATTTGTTTGTCTAGTAGCTCGAGTTGACAATGAATTAGATCAGAGTGAATAAGTTTAGAGAACTATCCATAAAGCCTGTTAGGATATTTATCTAAAAATATTTTATAACATTGAGGATCTTCTTGTGCTGTTTCTTTAGACATTACACCTCCAAGTTGATAGTTCCTTAATTCAGGAGTGGTTTTTTTGTCAAGAGAATCAAAATAATCAATAAAGATGGATGCTCTATAACCATCATCAAGCCAATCTCCATTACTAGCAGCGTTCAAAAAGGATTCACGTTCTTCTGAAAAATTATCTAAATACCATTGAGAAGGATTTGGTTGTTCATACTCTATTCTCTGAACAAGATACACATCACAAACAGAATCAATAGGCCAAGTATTTGTAACAAAATTCAAAGTAGATGTATCAAATTCAATAGATTCAGAGATTGATTCATCTACATTAGTAAACAAAACAACTCCTACAATTACAGCTATAATTAGAGGGATTGAAGCTAGTTTCATGTTCATGCTCAAAATCAAGCGATCTAATAGAAAAACAATGCTATTCAACTGGACCATACTCTATTAATCAAATGTTCAGTTTGTCTAAACCCTCCAGGAGCTCCATCGCCTCCTTTTGAGATAGAAATGAAATTGTTATCTACAACCATTTTGATAGTGTTTGCCTTCCCATCAGTTGTATCATCTACAGCTTCTGAATCTTCATAATATACTGAATCACCCCAACCCACATCATTAGAAAATTTCTTTACAATTGGGAATTCATCTTTTTCATGATTTAGTATTGGAACCAAATTTCTAACTAGATTTTTAGCTTGAGAGTATGATACAACATCAGGAGCTGAGATTAATTCACTAGGAATATTTCTATCAGGTTTGTTATTTTCATCATCCACGTTAGTAACTACAAGAGGTTTTGTTAATCTAAAGCCATCAATTGAAAGTGTTAGTTCTGATGAACCTGTAAATCTTGATAAATTGAGAGGGTTTGGATCAGTCAAAAAAGTTCTGAATCGGTCATCTTGATCAAATGATTCAGCAGTTTCAATTCCTCCTCGTCTTACTTTTTCAAAGTCAAATATTTCTAAAACTTCAGGCTCATTGGCTCGAATAAAAGTAGATATTCCTGGAACTGAATGTTGAATCTTTCTTTTTCCGAGTGAAGCTGTTAATGGAGTTGCAGAACCTCTTTTCTTTTGTAGATAATCAATTGTTATTTTATTATCATTCTCATCTACTAGCCAAATTAGCATTTTATAATTTCCAGTAGGTCGAGGAAGTAAACCTAGAAAAACTTCATCAATTTTTTGGAAAAATGCAAATCCTTGAATGTCCATATAATCCTCAACTCCTGGACCAAACCATTCCTTTTTCCCCAAGTGTGTTTTGTGTTTGTTTAGAAAATCAATTACAGATAGAGAAATTTTTTCTCCAATAGTTACAGTATTGTAAGGAATAAAATTCTCATTTCTTGGCATCATTGCAGTCCAATTGAGTCCTGCAATTTTTTTAGAATCTGCTGTATCAGGTTCAAATTGGATAAACACTGCTGAATTAGAATCTACATCATCTTCTGAAATTTTTGAATTTCCAACTGCAACTCGTCCAGCACCTACATCAAATTTCACAGGATGAACACAGTCAAATTGTCCGTTAGCTTGGAATACTGCTGCTGCACCTATGATAGTATAAGCACCTAATGACCAAACTCCAGATCTAGCTCCAGTACAAGTTCCATCAAGATTCAATCCAGTAAGACAATGATTGTATGTCCAAGAATCACCTTTTTCATAATCATACACCTCATCATCATTTGTTGCTGCTCCCCAATGCTCCAGGACAAACCACACTCCAGTAGTTCCCAATCCTTGAGGATCTCTAAACACTGCAATTGTATTATCAAAGATTAATCCATTATCATCAATTGCAGCAAAGTCATTTAGTCCCACTCCATTAACTAGAATTCTTAATCCGTCAATTGGATATCTTGTTCCTCCAATCAATTTTTTCAGGTGTACTGGAATGGATGCAGAGTCAAGATACACTCCATCTACATCAGTTCTAGGATGGTTTTTGTCTTTGATAATACTATTATGATCAATGTAGGCAGTCTTTCCATTGTTTGTATTTGCATCAACATAGCCTCCAAGTGCATTAATCCAATACTGAGCGTTGCCTTTAGTTTGTGGAGAGTAGTCTGTAGTTGGAACAAAATTAATTCTAACCCAAAATGAATCATTGGCAGGCTTGTTTCCTGAAGATGAAGTGTGAGATTGTAATGCTTCATAGGCAATGTCTCCAACTTTGATAATATCATAAATTGTGTATGATGTAGCAGTTACCCAATCAACAGCTTTTGTAAAAAATCTTTGAATCCATAGTGTAGTAGCTACTGATGGGTTTTGTCCTGCAGTGGAGGAATGATCAGATTTTGCCTCATAAGTTAAATTGTTATGTTTTAGTAAAATTCCTTTCAGATAGGATTTGTCTTGTTCCCAAAGTTTAGTTAATCTAAATGCATCTTTAGCTCCTTGAAATTTAGCATACGCATTTCCAAGAAAATCTCCAGAATTTTTATCACAAATTACTATAATGTTTGTAGCCTCTTCAGGTTCTTCGTTTGAATCAAGTTCCAAAGTGTTTGATGTGTAATCATTTAATGCTGATTTTTTTAGTGTTACATTTGGAGTGCTAGTAAATGCTTCAGTAGGACTAGCTGTCAATGTAATTTCTGGAGGAGTAGTATATCCAGTTCCAGGAGTATCTACTGTAATTGATGTTACTTTTCCTCCAGTCAATACAGCAGTAGCAGCAGCTCCAGTTCCCCTTCCTAGAATAGTTACTGCAGGAGCAGAGGAATATCCTTCTCCCCCATTTACTACTTTGATTGATGCTAATGCACCTGATGAAACCTTGGAAATTGCTCTAGATGTGTGGAGATTATCTTGAAATCCCTGCTCTGCAATTTGTATCACACAGTTATCCAAATCAAGGCCTGTAGCGTGATTATACAGAGACTGGAATCTCCAATAATGAAATTCTCTACTTCCTCCTAGTTCTGGAACGTTTCCCTCAATGTCTACTATACTATCCATAAAATCCTCAAATGGAATAGCTTCTGCTATGTAATTGTTTGAGAGTCTATCATTTAGTCTACTGCCATGTTTTTTTAATTTGTTAAATGTTGCAGGAAAAACAATTTCAGGATCTTTTGTTCCTTTATTTTCAGGACTGTTAATTTGATTCACTGCATTAATTGCAGCTTCTTCTCCTGAGATTCTTCTGTTAGGAGTTGATATTGATACAATTGCTTTGAGTCGATTTGATGTTTGATGAGGACACCACAAAGTTAATTGTAATCCATTTTTCCTATCTTTCTTTTTTATTCTTACATGAACTACAGTTTTGAATTGTCGTCCAGATTTGCTAGTAGTTTCAATATAGATACGGTCCCATTTTTTTATTTTTGCATGTTTTGTAATGTATTTTCCTCTAGGAGCATTTAGAATAATTTTAATTGCAATTGGAGATGTGTCATTAATTTCTACAACTTTACAATCATCACTAATATCAAAATCTCCATTCACATCAGCTCCTACATCTTCAGAGTGATCTTTTAAGATAACAAGACATGTATCCCCTACATTATTTGTTAGAACTAATTTGAATCACCACGATCTACTTTTAGTTTCAAAACAAATTTTGCAATGTTTAGAATTAAATTAAAATCCCAATCCAAGCTAACCCATAACAAACCAATCTGAGTATTCCCCGAAGAGACTGGAGTCAATTTATATTTTTTAACAGTGTTTAATTCAAATCCAAATCTGCCATGAATTATTTGTCCATCTATTACATCTAGATTGTCTTCCCAAGATTCCATTAAATCAATAGTCGCATTAGATTGAGTTCCATCTCCTGAAGCATCAAGTGTGCCATCCATGAAGGGAACCACGCCCTCAATTGTGTAGAATTCCCCTAGTTCTCCTTGAGGTTGTTGATCTCTAGTTCCTTGACCTAATGCCTGATTTCCTGAAATTGCTTTAGGCCTAGTATGATTAACTCTAGTAATGTAGGCATTACCTACAGCATCCACAATAGCATCATTGAAGAGTATTCTCTCAGTAGTTCCAGAACCAATGACATCATCCTGATTGAATAATTTGTATATAGTATCAGTCATTAGTTTACATTTTTCCTTATCTTGAAATCATTTTCTAGAAGTTTTCGGTCACTTTCAAACACTTCAAAAGAGTTGTATTGGTTTCTAACGTTAAGATCTCCATCAATTGTAGAAATAATTAATTGATCAAAGCCTTGCAAAATTCTTTGAAGTTTATCTTTATCTCGTAATGCATCAGTTCTGTTATCGATTCTATCATCAAAGAATCGGTCAAGCAAATTTCCTTCTTGTTGTAAAAATTCAATTACTTTGGCTGCGACTACAGGAGCTCCTATAATTGCTGCAGGAAGAGCTCCAGTTTTTAATAATTCTTGTAAGATTGCACCTGATGGATTAGTTGCATAGTTGAGTAAATTTTGACCTTTTCTAAATCCTAAATCATTTTTTAATACTTCATCTATCTTTGATTGTTTTTCTGATTTTTTCTTTTTTCCTTTTTTGGTTCCAGTTGTTGTTCCTGTTTGAGTAGAACTAGATTCTTCTATAACATCTGATTTGTCAATAATTTCTTTAACTTCTTCTTTTACTTTCTCTACAATTTTTTCAATCTCTTTGACATTTTCTACTCCAGTAGTAGAAACATCAAGAGGGATTCTAACAGTCATTGAATAGAGTTCTCCTGGAGGAATCGGTTAATTTTACTAGTTAGTACATCAAGAAATCTTTCTAATCCAAATTTGAAACCATTTGACATTATTTTCATGGCTCTAATTCCCTTAACCCAATGGCCTTTTGAGAATCCAGTTACAGTAATTGCTCCAGATTGAATAGGGAAAGCTAGAACTCCATCAGGATCTAGAGGTTCAATAAAGTGAGTAACTGTTCCATCTTCAAAATAATCAGCTAGAGGAACTACACTGCCTAAAGCATCCTTTGAGGGTTTGGAATAATCATTAATCACATCACCTTTGAGAAATCCATTTTTCTCAAATGATATGGCATCAAGATAACCTTGTTTCATTCCTGCTGCACGAGCTACAGTTTTACATGATTCTAGAATTGTCTCCTGTACTGTTTCAATCATTATAGAATCAGCGAATTCCTCAACTCTAATTTTAGCAGAACCTAAACGCATCTCTGCAAATTCTAGCTGTAATTCTAACTTGCCTAGTAAAATTTCAAGTTGCATATCATGTAACTGTAACGTCTCTCTGAGTTGCACGAATTCTGCATGTAATTATTTGAGCTCCTGGAACTACATTTTGTTTGTCAATAATTGGAATCTTTCCAGTAAAGGTCATTGTAGCTCCAGTTGATACTCCTGCTTCATCTGTTCCCTTGATTACCCAAGTTTTGTTTGAGAGTGCAGCTTGAAATCCGTGCAGTACAGCTAGTTCCAATCTTGTTACTGCCATTTTAAAATCTACAAAATTATTATGATTCTTTGAATACACATAGACTGATCCTGATTTTGTTTGAATTACAGACTCTACTCTTTCCCAATGTTCAGTTATATCTTGAGCTGCTGCAAAGAATTTAGTATCTGCTCCGTCAATATATCCAAGTTTTACCTCTTCAGAATTAAAAATATCATTAACAATGTTTCCTAGTTCTACATCAGCCATGTTGGATAATTATGATTTCAATAATTAGAGAAGTATTCAAGCTGACATTATTTCTGCCTGTAATACTACAGTAAATGCAGATACTACATCCATTGCATTTCTAACAATTTTTGCAGTGATTGTTGTCCTGGACCTTTTGAATAGTCTGTTATTTCCTGCACTATCTTTCATTTTTGGATTATTCTTGAAGAATTCTTTGAGTAATTTTCTTAGAATGAGATCCTTTTTCAGAGCATCTTCAGGAGTTGTTCCATTTACCACACATGTAATGAAGAATTGTAGGGTAATTTTGGATTTTGGAGATTCTTCTCCTAGTTTGGACACGTAAAGAGGCTCATCAGAGATCTCAAATGGCTCTCCTGGAGTTACTGTAATGTATGGTCTAGCTATTGCTATCCAGTTTTGTTGTGGAGGATCTCCAAATAGTATGGTTGGAATTTTATCATCTTCTCCTTTTTTGTTATAAATTGAAGTGTTTAGTTTTAGATTTGAAATAATTCTGTTAATTATTACAGCACTATCATAAGTTGTTACTGCCATTTATTGCACCCAGAATATTGATCTATCCCTTGTTGTAAATCCATCACCATTAGTTAGTACAACTCTAGCTCCATATTCCCAAGGACCATGTACATCTAAGATAGATGATTCAGGATCAGTATTTTGATAAACTATTTTTTTCTCTCCTTGAGTAGTTACTGTTCCAGAATTTTCAGCAGATACAGAACCTACAGAACCTAATTGATACGTAAATGTTGTAGCAGTTACTATGGTAATTGGTTTGTTTGTTACATTAAAATTTGAAGTTCCAGTGATTGACATGAGTTCTCCAGTTTTTAATAATGCAGTGTTTGGAACAGTTACTGTAATTTTATCCTCAATTCCATCTCCAACTATATTTGATAGTGAGATAGCTTGTGAAGGATTAACAGAGTCAACTTCCAAATTTGCTTGTTTTTCAAATGTTGTTCCATCAGGTTTTAGAAATGTAATGAACTGATCAGAAATCAGACTCAAATTAAAATCTGCTTTTGATGTTGATATTTTCAGCTTTACAGGAAATGTAGCGTTGAGATGATTTAGGGAATAATATTTTACCACATATTTAAAAAATCAATTTACTTTTTTTAGAACTATTCATACAGAAAGTTATTCATCAGAATCAAAAGTTATAGAGAAATCAGATTCAGAGTCTAATGAAATCTCCAGATTTGCAGTGTCATCTATTGTAGTAGATAATTCAACTTCCTCCACTGTGATTCTAGTAGGTAAAATTCTGAGAAGTGCTGCAACCTCTACTAGATGGTTGATTTCTGATTTTAGTTTGATTCGTAATCGTGTGATTAATGAGGATTCAGATAGATGAGTGATTTCACTAACTACTTTAACGAATCCTGTAAGTTGGTTTGATGATTCTATAAAGTCTAAAATCTCTGATTTTAGTCGTGTTAATCCCAATGATGGAATGATTGACTCTGAGATGTGGTTGATTTCTGATTTGATTTTAGCTATTCCAATTGGATTATTTGTAGATTCCACGAAATCAAGGAGTTCATTAGATAATTTACTAAATGCACGTAATGGATTAGCAGATTCTGTCAAATCAAGGAGTTCTGATGATATTCGTCTTAACCCCACTGATGGAATAATTGACTCTGAGATGTGGTTGATTTCTGATTTGATTCTCAGTAAACTTCTAGATACAACATTAGATTCTATTAGATGGTTAATTTCTGATTTGATTCTAGTTAGAGTTCTAGTAATTATAGAATCTTCTGAGAAATCCAAGAATTCGTCATTCACTTTAACAAATCCTCTAAGTGGATTTGATGATTCAATAAAATCTAAAATTTCTGATTTTAGTTTACTGAAGGATTTTACATGAATGGTATTTTCAGCTAGATGGTTGATTTCTGATTTTAATCTACTGAAAGACTTTACATGAATGGTTGATTCCACTAGGTGATTAATTTCAGCTTTTAATCTGATTAGAGTTCTAGTAGTGATTGTAGATTCAGCTAGATCAAGTAATTCATTTTTAATTCTACTAAATGATTTTAGATAATTTCTAGATTCAACAAAGTGTAACATCTCAGCTTTGATTCTAGATACTCCAATTGTGTTAAGGGATGATTCAGAAATATGATTAATTTCACTAGATATTGCAACAAATCCTTTTTGAATAACTGCGGATTCTATGAGTTGTAGAGTTTCTACTACTTTGGTTAAAACTCCATTAGCTTGTTCAGCTAAATCAAGAATTTCTGATTGAACTTTTGCAATTATTATTTTTGCAGATGATGATTCTGATAGGTCCAGTAATTCATTATTATTTTTTACTTGTCCTGGAACATTGATTTTGGATTCTGAAATATCATTAATTTCAGATTTGATTCTAGTTAGAGTTCTAGTGATAATGGATAATTCTGTAAAGTGAAGTACTTCATTTTTAATTCTGCTAAAGGATTTTAGATAATTTGATATTTCAGATAAATCAAGGGATTCAGATTTAATTTTGATAATTAGCGTATCAACTAGTAGTTTTAGTGAAGACTCTACTACATCAAGGGACTCACTAATATTTTGAATACTTTGTCTTTGGAATAATTTTGATTCTGAAATGTCTAGTAATTCATTTGATATTGCCAATCTTGCACGATGAGCAATTGCACCCTCTAGAACAACCAAAGACTCCATAACTTGAGTTAGAGTGCCATTTGCTGATTCTGTTAGGTCTAACAATTCGGATTTTAGCCTAGTTAAACCTCGAGCTACTACTCCACCCTCTACGAATTCTAGAATTTCATTTTTGAATCTAGTGAGTCCTAATGATGAAACAGATGAATCTACTAAATCATTAATTTCTGATTTTATAATATTGATAACTGAAATGGATAGTTTTGATTCAGGAATTTCCACTGATTCAGATTTTAATCGTGTTAGTGTTCTTGTATGGATAGTTGATTCTACAAATTCTAAAATATTATTTCCAAATCTGCTAAATGATTTTACATAGTTTGATGATTCTACAAATTCTAAAATTTCGGATTTTAATCGAGTGCGTAATCTAGTGATAATATTTGATTCAGAAATGTCTAGAAATTCTCCTGTAATTATTCTTACTCCAAATCTTGCTACTGCACCTTCTATAATTTCAAGGGCTTCTAAAACTGCTGTAACAACTCCGTTAGCTTGTTCTGGAAAATCTAATATTTCATTTGAGACTTTGACAAATCCCTTTTGAGATATTGCACCCACTACTATTTCTAATGATTCAAAAACTTTTGCAAGAACTCCGTTAACTTGTTCTGAAAAATCTAAGCTTTCGCTAGTTACTTTTACTATTGCTGCCAAGATGTATCAGAATTCATTGAAGCGAACTCTGAAAACATGTTAAAGTAAATCATTTGTAAAATCAGCATCAGAATCTGCAAAGGTTTCTCCACGTTTTAGCTTGCCTGTATTATCTAATGCAGGAGATTTGCCAATTACAAATGTTTCAGGAGGATTAACATCTGATTGTTTTTTCATAATCATTGTATAAAATTTATCAGGAATATTTTGAATCATAGTTTTGTATCTCTCAGCTTGATCATCAGTTACCATAAAATCAAAGCCTGCAGTAGGCACTACATTGTCTGCAGTCTTTTTCTGAAATAGTTTAATCTCTACTTTGGTCATTAGTCCGATTTGATCTGTAAATGTTATTTTCATTTTTTCGATAACCTCATGAAATATTTATCAGATACATTTGAGATGTTAATTTTACGACCTAAAGTATGTCTTCCAATTTCTTTCCATCCGCTCATTTTTGTTTCAACTCACACAAATTTCCACACTGACACATTCTAAGAACTATTTTCCTTCCCTTGATGATGTTTAATCTAGAGATGAATCCCTCCTTATGGATTCTTTGTGTCCCTGATGAATGACATTTTTCACATTTCCACACTGATAAATTAATGTAGAGATAGCATTTCAGGCAGTATCTTTGTAGTGGGAAATTAGGATTGTTTTGTAAATGTTGAATTATTCCAAAGTGAGTTCCATGATTACACCTTGAACAGTATCGAGGATTCATTATGTCAATTACAATGTAAGTCATACCAAGACAAACCAATGATAATAATTCCAGTATTGTAAAATTCAGTAAATCCAATTTAATCAGTACTCAATGCTGAAATATTGGAATCTACTCCATAATCTCCTGATTGGTCGTTGATGTTATCTATTCTTGTAATGCCTGCATCTGGACTAGGAACAAACTTTGCCACCATTTCTCCACGATTAGGAGCATTTGCAGATCCTATTGTTCCACCAAGTATTCTATCTGCCATCATTAATTTTTCTTCACCTGAAATACTACAAACATATTGAACTTCAAACTTGTCATTTGCATAAGCAAGTGGTTCATCAATAATGGTTTGAGAAACTTGTGTACCATCTCCACCTCCATTTGAGGCATTTCTTTGAGCATATACAGAATTAGAGTTGTTATTGTATCTAATCGAATGACTGATATTTCCAGAAGCAATACTATGAATTAAAAACATGTTGAACTTTTTTGCAGTTAAATCTGTTATTTGCATTACATCACCAGCTACAGTTAAAGTAACAGTTTCATTTTTAGCCCAGCCCATTAGTCAAAACCCCACACTTTACCAATTGAGCCAGCAGCAAAATCTCCTGCTTCATCGTTATAGATAATTACTCTATCTGCTTGACTTACAGCATTAGCCCATTTCCCTACAAATTCAGAACGTTGTGGAGCATTAGCTGCTCCTGCTCCGCCTTGGTCCATCCAATTCCCTGTTACAAGTTTTTCATGTGTAGCATTATTTACAATAAAGAAATTCTGAAATTGTGGTACTATTGATGCCAAGTTCTGTGAATTAATAAAATCTAAATTTGTGTTTAGTTGTTCTGCACTATTATTTTGACTCCTTCTATTTGCATAATTAGTTCCTGTATCTTCACTTCCAGCACCCATTCTAATATTTGGTCTTGCACGTCCACCTGTTGGATTTATCCAGCATTTAACCCATAGATATTTTTTAGCTGTAAATGGTAAAGTTATTTTATCTGCAGTTGCACCTAATTCAACACTTGCTAATTCCTCCCAGGAATTATTAGTATGTACATCTGCTGGGTCCCATCCCAGAACAACAACTTGTGAACCTGTTGCAAAATTCCCTGCGGAGACATTAGCATCTAGATAATTAACCTCATCTAAGGGGTCTACTGTATTTGCCCATTTGCCAGCAATCTCATATCGTGTTGGTGCAATTCCAGCACCTGTACCACCTCTATTAGTGACCATGTGCATATGGAGTAATTTTTCCACTGCTGCTAAATTAGATAAATAAAATACTTGGAACCACTGATCTCCTGTACCACCTAATGTATCTGTAAATATACTCGATATGCCTGTTGTAGTTCCATCAGCACCCCCATCTTGTGAAAATCTTCTTGCATAATTATTACCAATATCTGAATTAAATCTAGGAGTAGGCATAGGGTTTGTTGTATTTAGTAAATGATGTGCCAAAATCATATAGTATCTTTTATTAGGTAAACTTGAAACGTCGATATTATCTCCTGGACTTCCTAAAGTACCTCTACCCAGTTCAACCCATCCACCTACTGCAGAAGGTAATTGAGAAACTAGTGTTCGAATGTCTGGAGCAACCTTAACTAAATTTACCATGTAACATTACCTAAAAATTATAGAAAAAAGGAAGTATTCCTAGTAGTAAAGATTGGAAGGTCCTGGATGAACTGTACTATCTTGTAGTCTTTTTGATTCTAATTCTGCAGTATCTGCAGGGTCTGTAAAATTCTCAGAGCTTAAACTAATACAAGATGTTTCAGATCTTTGTATCTTCTCCATTGGAAATTGTTTTCCCTGTAATGTATATTCTAAAAATTTAAAAAACTTTCGAACTTCCACTAGTGACTCACTTTAGCTGTTTCTGGATGATCTTTTGCTTCTGCTGCTTTGTAATCTATAACATTAACAGATTCATCTTTTCTTTCCAATGCTTCTTTAGCTTCTCTGCTTTGTGCTCTGAGTCCTTCTCTGCAATCATCACATTGATTTCTTGTGTCATTGTAGAAACTAGTTCCTTCCACTTCAGTTATGCCACAAAAAGATTTTCCACCTTTGAAGTAATGAGTTAGAGGGATTTCATATTCTCTAATGCCTCTTTGTTTCTGATCAATCTTTATTGTTTTTAATTGAGCATTTGGAAGTTGTTTCCATCCGTCAGTATCAGAGTTGTAATTGTAGATGCGGATCAATTTTAGACTCTCCTCATTTCGTGATTGATGAAGAACTTTAGGGTGTCAGTTGCAGTCTTGTTAAAGGGTGTGATTTGTCCATGTGTTAGTAATTTTGATGCATTAACTGGAGTTCCATTATCTAAAATTGCAAAGTTTTTGATTGTAACTCCTCCATCATTAAAGTCACCAGTTGTATAACTAGTGAGAAATGATAGAATATCCACTCCAGAGCCTGTATTATCACCATCTGCATCATTCCTATTAGGATAAGTTGCATCATACACTTTGTTTGAGCCAGCTATTGCTTTTGCAGTATTATCGAATTGCAGCCAGGTGTCAGTTGCAGCAATTGCAGTTTGAACAGCAGGATTTGCTAGCTGCATCCTGCTTGCTGCTGGTGCAAAAAAGTCTTCATTTACTACAGGAGCTTCACTTGCTCCCTCTTGAGCATAAGCAATTTCACCATCATTGGTGATTTGGTTCATTCCAATAATCCATTTTTTAGCAGTTGCTGTTCTCTTTTTGATCAAGTCTAGTTTGAATGATAGTGGTAAGTCAGGTCTGATGAAATATTTTAATTTCTGCATTGCTGAATATTTTGGGTCAACATGCATTTGAGGTCCTACAAAATGATAGGATTTCTCAATAATTCCCTCTTCAGGTTTGGTGATTCTAAAACTGCAACAACGTTCCAGTTAAGGGCGTTGTACATGTTTCGTTTTATAAAATTTGGACGTTTATCATTATTTGATAGGAATCTTTCAATTCTTGCTTGAACTGATTCTAATTCTACTATTTTTAATTGCTGTAACATGAATCAGGTATTGTATCAAGTATTAAGAGAATTATTCACAATAGCTTAGAAATCTTCAGTTACAAAGATTGAAGCTTGACTTGGAAGAACAATTTTTGCATCTCGAGGATCACTAGTTACCAGGACTGCTTTTGTTTTGTCATTTCTCCTAGACTTTAGTTCTGTGATTATTGTTTCAATTTTCTCATCGTATAATTTCTCGTATGTCTCCATTCTTTTTAGATCCAATAATTCCTCATCAGCCCAAATGAATTTTGCATATCTTAGTGCTGCAGTTCTACAGTGAGAATAAATTGCATCTCCTCCGTCTACTGGAGTGATAATAAATGAGTTGATTGCATTGTCTAACTGTTCATTAGAACGATCAATAATTTCAATTAACTTATCATCGTGAGCTGTAATTTCATTAAGTTTTAGAGAATGTTTTAGATATGCAATAGTAAGAAATGGAGTGTAGATTTGCTCTGAAGACATGAATTAATTCTTGTTTGGAATAGTAAAAGGAACTATGATTTATCCTAATCCAAATTTCTTGTTTAGTTTGGCTTGTTGAACATCTAGTCTTTCATTTACTTTTTTATACAAAACTTGTTCATCATATTTCTCATAGTTGATATTATCAGTTCCAAGACTATACAGAACAACGTCATTAAGATTCTTAGGTGATTCTAGTCGATTACGTCTTTGTCGTCTTATGCCCATGATTAGTAGAAATGATAAAAATAAAGTAAAATAGAGTTTGTAAAAAACCTCTATGGTGTGACTGGAATTGTCATTCCAAACTTTCTTGTAAGTTTGGTGATTTGTTTGTCAGTGGATAGATACTGATTAAAGTCCAACATTTTGATGGCTTCAGCATCGTGCTCTTCGTCATAGTAACGTCTCATGATTTTTGCACCTTCTCCCTTTCTGAGAGCGTTTGGTTTGTTTACTGCGTAGATTGTATTTGCAGGGATTGAGACATCTACAATGGCAGTAACACCGTTGATTCCTGGTAATGGAACAACGCCTCCTCCAGAGAGTCTAATTGGATTCAAATCTAGTGGTCCAGATTTAGTCCAGGTATTCTCACTGAATTCAGTGAATAGTGTTGTATTCATGGCTACATGAGTGATTTTCACGTCATTGGCTTTCAAGAATGTATTGAATAATTCATTGAGTTCTTTGGCTGCGTGATTATCTGAGTGAAGATTTCCAGAAGTTATTTTCTCAAACTTTCCTATGGCTGATTGTGAGTTTCCAATGTCTTTTAGTGCCAAGAGTGCTTTTTGGTTTCTTTGATACTTGAAACCCCATCTCAATTGACCTAAGTCAATATCTTGAGGATTGATGATGGTTCGCATCATGTCCTCAATTGGAGTAAAGACTTTGTCAACTAGTTTCTTGAGGTCATACTTGATTTCATCGTAGACAGTTTTGGTGGTCTTTGCGACTTCAAGTCTATCAAGGTATCTAGCTGTTGCAGTCGTATCATAGAATGGCTCTCTGCCTTCTAACATTGATACATCACGTTCAACAAACATTTCATCTAACCAAAAGTATTCATCTGGAACTCCTTGAGCTTCAGGGAATAGTCTAATCATTTGTAGATGAGACATGTTTGTAGAGTTTCCAATGCTTGTAGCTCCCATCAATGCTTGAGGATTGAATTGATTTGCTTCAATCTTTGCTGCAAGTGCTGAGAGTTTAGCTACTGGAATTGTTTTTCCAACAACTTTAGCATTTAGAGGAAGGCCATAAGGATTTTTGAATTCCTTTGCTTTCATGACATATCTTCCAATCATTGCTTTTCCTTGCGGTTGTCTATCTTCAGAATGTTCTCCTGCATAGATAGCTCCGTTAGGATAGATTGTGATTGCTTCGTGGTATGAATCGTTCAATTTTATGCAACTCCCACATCGATAACTACTAAGTCACCGTCTGCTGTTACTTTCTTCTCTGCTTGATCTGTGCCTTCAGAATAAATCTCAAAGATTCTTCCCAAGTGACCTTTACCGTTTGGAGAAACTCCTGCCATTACTTTGTCTGCTGTAGTGGTAGCAGTTACTGCTTTGAGGTCTACTGCTTGGCCTACTGTAAGGGAAGCATCTGCTTTTAGAATAATTCTACTTCCAACTTTTGCTACTTGGACTTTATCTGTGTCTTCTGCTATTGGTGCTGGAGCATCAGAAATGGCTTGCATTATTCCTCTTGAGAGGTCAGCTACTGAAGTAGTAGTGATTGGAGCAATGAGTCTTCCTTGTGCATCTGGAGTGTAGATTTTGCCTTTAGTAATTGCTAAGGCATCTTTGATAATTTCGGTATCAATGTTTTGGAATTGATCATAAGGTAGATCTCCTATTCCAAGTGGTTGAACTGAAGGCA
Organism: Deltaproteobacteria bacterium; assembly: GCA_016764955.1. Classification (GTDB taxonomy): domain Bacteria; phylum Myxococcota; class UBA727; order UBA727; family JABDBI01; genus NORP243. Next base: position 38,923 of record JAESQZ010000056.1, read on the forward strand.
TTTCTAATTATCCTCCCCGAATGTGTCTTCTAGTGATTTACCAGCTAGAGGACCTGTTGATTCTCCAGGGAAATCAAAATGAGTTGGAGTCTCAATCGTTTGACCTGATAAATTTGTCATTGTAATTACTTCATTGACTTCATCAATGGTTTTTGCTTTGAGAGAAGTTTCTAATCTACTAACTTCTGAATCAGATAAATTATCTTTTGCTTTGAGTAAGATTGAAGCAATTAATGGTTCTTTTATTTTTGCTTCGAGTTTTTCTTTTTCCTCTTCAGTTGCTTTTCTAGCTTCTACTGCTTCGTCTTTTTCTTTCTCAGCTTCATCTTGAGCTTTCTTTGCAGCAGTGACTTTTTCATCGTCATTGTTTTCTTCAGAGGCTTTGAGTTTTGCTTCTAACTCTTTCTTTTCATCTTCTTGAGCTTTAAATTTTGATTCTAATTCTTTTACTTTTTCTTCGTTTGATTTTAAATTATCTCGAAGTTCTTTTTCTTCTGTAGCGGTAAGTGTCATATAATTTTTCGAGCATGAGCATGAACTAAAAGAACTATCAGCAGTTGATTTTTCTTTAGCCTCATTGATAGCTCTTAACAAAGATTCTTCTGTAATTGCAATGTCATTTTCTAAATTAGCTTGCAATGTTGCAGCTATACTTTTTGTAACTGAAACAAATCTCAATTTATCTTTGTGGCTTATTAAAATTGGAACTTGTTGTAGATGAGATAAGTTATCATCAGCTTTTAGTTGAGCTGCAGTTAATAATTTCATGTGACAATCATTACCTTCACATATTGCTGTAATTTTTGCCTCATCACCAAATGCAGGATTTTTAGTTAAGAAAGCATCATGGAGTCCTTCCCATTCATGAACACCAAGCTTGGGAAGTCCATTTGGCATGGTTCCTAGTATGTCAAATCCTCCAGCTTCAGGCCATATACTAGGGGAAACTGAATCAACTTCTCCTGATTTTACTTTCTCTAGAAATTCTAATGGGATTGGTCCAGGCTCTAATTTGTGAATAAAAAATGCCTTGTGATCCTCATAATCTAGTGTATGGTCTACAATTGTAGTAACTCTAAACTCTTCTTGGACATTTACATTATTTTCCTTAGTGGTTCCATCAGTATGATCTAAATCACAATCAGTTCCCACACATTTTTCATATTGAATTCCAGGTCGTTCATTGTCCTGGAATGATTTGATGTGTTTGAGGATGGATTCCCATGTAGCTCTCCAACCGTTCTTGTTTCTTCTATCAGATATTGCAAATGTCTTTAAAAAAATTCCTTTTTCTCCATTAAATGAGTCAAGAACCTCAATTTCATTTGAGGCCTTGAGATATAGCATGAAATATTTGAATTAATATAAAAAAAAGGAACTATTCCTCGTCAGGTTCTACAAATGGAGGATTTCTTTTGTATTGAATTGGTTTTGTAATTGGAAAAGAGTTAGAATTTTTCTCTATTCTCTCCATTACTTCAATACAAGCTATGTTTGCAGCAATTAGATTTCCTAATTCTTTTAGAGTGTCTTTGTTTTGAGTAGCTTTTTCAAGTTCTCTAAAGACATCTTGATTTCTTCTAAATTCTCCTTTGATTGTATTCCAATTCTCAGAGAATGGCTGTAATGCTTGAGACATGAGGAATGATTGTTGTAATTTAAAAAAAGGAATTATTTGTCTAATTAAAGACAATAAAGAATTAGAATTCAGTATTAGTTTTGTAGACTCCAGGAGTTCCTTTTACTTTTCTAGTTACTGTTTTTCCTGCAGTTTTTAGTTTTGCTTCTTCTTGTGCAATGTGTTCTTCAAAATCTGCTTTGACTTTTGTTACATTCTCTTCAAAATTTTCTTCTCTAGTTTCTAATTCTTTTTTTGTGACTCTAACTATTTAGCTTGAGTATTGAGTTTTTCTTCAATTTCTTGGAGTTCTTTTTCAGATTTACCCATGAGGGATAATTTATTCTAACTTTTAATGGAATTACTTTTCATATCTGTAATGAATCTCTAATGTAGAATTATTTCTAACAAAGAGAATGATTAGTTATGCAGCTCTTGCAGTATCGAGGATGATTTGAATTATCATGACAATTGCAGGAGCAAGTCTCAGCCATAGATAGACTCCCAAAATATTTTACTGATTTTTTCTTCTCTATCTAATCTCATTGCCTTTCTTAGTTTGAATTGTTGTTGTTCTTGAATGATATATTTTTCATCAAGATTCCCCCGCTCTAGCTTTTGAAGATAATTTTTCTCATACTTGATAAAATTTGGGTCCCATTCTATAGGAGGAGCAAGAACATCTTGAAGAATAGATAATATGTTCATTACATTAAATTTCCTAAATCTGATTTTTTGAATGAGGCCATGATTTTATCAAGATCATATTTTGCTTTGAGTTGAGATGAGATCTCACCTTTAATGTTATTCTGCTTAATGTCTTCATAGAACTGTAACACTTGCTCTTCAGTCCATTTTTCAGCTAGATAGGGGAGCATTTTCTCTATTGCATAGGCTTTCTTTGCTTGTATTTTTTGAAAATCAACTTTGAGATAATGTATGCTGAACTCTTCCCAACAATCCATGAATCCAAAAAGATAAGCTAGTTTTTCAGGAGTGTTCATTTCTTCTCAGGTCTACTTGCTTGTAATTTATTAATATCAATTGTAGATGCTATCTCTTTTCCTGGAGTAATTTTAGCAGGATTTCCATGAACAAAATTTGTGAATGTATCAAATGCTTTGTCCATCAATCTATCAGGATCAGAGTTGTAAATATCTTGGAATTGTTTTAGTGCTGATTCTCCATAGATGCAATCAATTTTTCCTTTTAGAGATTCATTTAACAAAATATTTCAAATCCTCTATTTTTGTTGGTGGGTAGTAATCACAATGGGTTCCATCAGTACAATAAATTCTCATAAACATCATCCTATCGACTCCCAGAATTCTACAGTCATTGGAATCATTATTGCATCCCACATGTAACGTGTTAGATGTTGAGATATTTCATAATGTTTTTCTGATGGATTTACTGTAGATTCTAATCTCATAGTTTCATCCATTTTAAATTCATCCATTATTTTTTCCTCTCATCAGGATCAAAATCATGAAGTATCCAATTAGATTTGACATAATTCATTCTAATATCCATGCACTTGTTTATTGATTCCATTGTAGGATGAGATTCCTGTAAACAATACTTACAAACCATTATTATCAGTCACCATGGTTCCTAATATTTTCTCAAGGATCAATAATTTTACTATTTACTGGCTGTTAAATTGACTAAGCACATTCCAATCCTTTGATGTGTCTATTGAAATAAGCACCTTTAGAACCAGCTCCCTCAAAGGAATCAAAGTTTCTTCGTGTAATGTTACAATAATTGTATGTTCTTCCAGGTAATTCGATACTCATAGTGTTATCCTCAAACCAATTTACAGTTCCAACAAATGAACTTGACTGAGTAAATGATTCTTCTCTGTCTGCTCCAATTAGTGCAGCAGTTAATACTTTGGATTTGAAATTGAAACTAGCTTTTTTTTTGTTAGTTTAGTTAATGCTTGGAGTGCATCCTTGTAATTGAAATGTGTCCATCGGGCAATTGATGCAGCTATTGCTTCCATGTTTTCTCCAGGACCTGATTTTCCTCCATATTTTTTCAAGGCCTTTTTAGCTACTACTTCTAAACTCATGATTAATTATCCTCCTCATCAGAGATTAATGTTACGGGTCCTAATGACTCATATTTCTTGATGAGTGATTTGTCATTGGATTTTATCTTAATTGATTTGATTCTGAGTTTGTCTAGTGGAATATCTCTATCCATTCTGACTTCAGCCTGATCAGCATAGTTTGCATCCATCCTCCCATCCTTTTTAGTTTCTGTTGTTTCACCTAAATCTCTAAAGAAGGGATCATAAGTGACAGCTTCTGCTCCATTAGAACGAACATCATCTCCATCATACTCTATTGTAACTCCAGAATCATAAATGTCTGCCATCTCTTCATTTGGTGTTACTGCAGTGAATTGATAGCGGAATCTTTTCTCATCTTCACCTACTCCAGTAGTTCCGTTTTTTAGATATGCATCAAGTTCTGCAATAGCAGTTCCTCTAAAAAATGATGGAGAGTCTTTGAGCTGTTCTCTTGATAGTTTGTTTGTATTCTCAATGTCTGCCAAGAAATTATTGTACATTTTTCCAAGCTCTTTATTCTGTGATGCAATATCTTCCCAAATTGCTTTGAGGCCTTGAGGATTATCTCCAACTGAAACAATTGTGTAATGATTCATTATTCCTCTGAGATTATCATCAACTGAAAATCCTTGAGGATCATAGTTATGTTTCTTGTACATTGCTGAAACTTGATCAGTCTCTTTGATGTGAGTGATTCCAGCTTCAATCATTGCTCTTGAATCTTCTTTAGTTTTATCGTAGGATTTCTTTATCTCCGTATTCCTGACTTTAGTTGCTTCTTTTCTTTTAGACTCATCTTTTGGAGCAGGAGAATCCTTCTTTGATGGTTCTTTTGATTCAGGATTATTTTTCTCTAAATCATCAAAGAAACTTTTGATTGCTTCTCCCTTATCTTCCCCTTCAGGAATGAAAATATGATGTCCTTTAGCTGTAATCCATTCTCCAGGTTTATCTTCAGCAGCATTTAGAGCCTTTAGTTGTCTAGCTAGTAGAGCTTTTTTTTTCCATCTAACTTTTGTCTAGTCTTATCTAGCTTCAATTTAGAGCCATCACCCAAATCAATACCCTTTCCATCTCCAGAACCTCCAGGAGTTGTCTCTGCTCCTTCCTCAACTTTATCTACATAGTTTTCAATTCCAGCTAGTTCTCCAAAGTCTTCATCTTTTAGTTGCTTTCTTGAATCCAAGTCCATTACTGCCTCAATCTTATCAAACCATTCCTCTATTCTGAGATCATCCCAAGCTAGTTTGATTCTGAATTTCTTGAGGAACTCTGAATTCTTTTTGTCATTTGCGTATAGTAATCTAAACCATCTCTGATACCATTGTGAAGATATTTGTCGTCCAATCATGTTTCGTAATGGATTAATTACTGTAGATGTTGCAAGCTGAATCTTTCCAATCATTGTAGCTCTGTTTGATTGTGATTCATCATAGAACATTGATTGAGGTAATCCTATTGTACTAACACAATATCTCAAAAGAAATTCTACTAAATCTTTAAACTCTGTAACTTTTGGTTGGAAATCTACAGTATGATGTGTTACATCTTCAGGATTTTCAAGTAAAATATTTGGACCTCCTCTAACTAGATTACTTGCAATATCTTGATACTCTTCTTGTTTCTCTTTTTTTGTATTTCCTTGAGGCCTTACTGTCATGACATACATTCCAGCCCATGTAGCCTCAGCCATTGCAGGGAAGTTTACACCAATCATTTTTCTAATTACTCTAGATGCATCAAGCATCGGTAATGCCATTGAATCACCATATAACCAGGAGTTTCTTGTTTTAGCAGAGATAACAGGATTCCAAAGATAAATCATATCTCTAGCTGGAACTTGAGCGTATGCGTTTCTCCACTGTACAGATTTTAATCTCCATGTTTTAGGATCAGCTTGGATTATTCCCAAATCTCTAGCATGTGCAAATTTCATTGATGAGGGAATTTGTGGATAATGTTTGCCATCAATCTTTACAGGAGTATCATATCCAAAGATGAGAGCTGCTCTATTGAATAGATTAGTACATGAAATTAATGCTGTAATTTTTTCTTGAAATGATGTGTCAAGTTCTCCATCATGATCACGATTTAGTTGGTTATCAATTGCAATTAGTGAATCTATGATTTTTTGAGCTTCTGGAGATTCCATATCTGCTTTGTCTTTTTTCTGATCACCTGAAGGATTGATTAGTTCTAGTTCAGGTTTGAATCCAGTTCCAACAATAAATTTAGTTAATGCCTCCATTAGTGGACCAATGAAGGTTTGTCTTGCCATTGCTTCTAATACAATGTAATCTAGATCCTGCATTGGATTGACAAAATATGAGAAAACCTCAAAGTTATTTCTTCGAGTTGTTACATCTGCTGCAGTTAATGGAGCTCCAGTTATAGGATCAGCAACAGATAATGACATTTGAGGAATCCAATTATCTACAACTTCTGGATCATACTGTGCTTCAGTGTTCATCCAAGATGCTTTGATTTGATGCATAGAGTTTAGGATTGGTCCTCCTGCATGTGAGATTTTTACATTAGTTGCTTTTCCTGATTGGTCTTTGATTATCTCTTTTACAAATGGTTTGAATCCATCAACTGAGAGAGAAGTGATTTGTTTTGCTTTTGCTTTAGGATTAAATGTTGGAATGGAAGTGTTAGGGATAATTTCAATTTTCTCAGGAACGTTTGGTTTCTCATGGTATGGAGTTCCTATTGGGGATTTCATTAGTCCAAGGCCTCAATAGTTTTTAGTACATCTAAAGAATCCTCGATAGTAATTGATTTTTTAATTCCTCCTCCTGCATGTGAATAATCTTTTTCTAGATTTGCTGATTTACTAGGTCCATTGACATATTCTTTTAACAGTTCCTCTTGATTTTCCAATGGAATAATTTATGGAAGTATCTTAAAGAGAAATAATACAATCATTTTAACGATTAATCATAGGATGGAATCCCATGTGTTGCATTATCTTCTTTTTGTATTTTTTA
>JAESQZ010000057.1 GCA_016764955.1 Deltaproteobacteria bacterium
ATTAACAATTGGATGAGAAGAATTTGACGAAACCAAAGGAAAGAACATCCACGGAAGTAGCATTTGTTGAGGTTGATCAACACATGCCATGGCCGCTGGGCTTAAGTTCAGGATCTAAAGCCACGCGTTTATCAAACACAAAACAATCACCATCATAATGCTCGCTGCCGCATTCTTCGAAATATTTTAAAATACCGCCTTCGAGTTGATAGACATTTTTATAGCCAAGCAGGTTCATGAAAGGCGCCGCTTTTTCACATCGAATGCCACCTGTGCACACGCTGACAATGGTTTTGTCTTTCCATTCGGGCAGTTTATTTCTAGCTGCTTTAATAAAATCTTTGAAAGATTTCATGTTGAGATGCTCAGTATTTTTAAAAGCGCCTACTTCGATTTCAAAGTTGTTTCGAGTGTCTAATAAAACAAAATCTTTGTTCTTATCGTACCAATCTTTAAGTTCTTTTGGTGTGATGCGAGCTGCTTCAGTTTTAAGAGGCGTGGCGTTGGGGATTCCAAAAGAAATAGTTTCTTTTTTGATTTTGACCAGCATGCGATTAAATGGCTGTGTGTCAGCCCAGCTTTCTTTGGTTTTAAACTCGCTTAACTCTGGATAGCTTCGAATGGTTTTTAAAAGCGCTGCAATAGCGTCTTTGGAGCCTGTAATAAAACAATTAATGCCTTCTGGGGTTAATAAAATCGTGCCTTTTAAACCAAGTTCTTTGGCTTGAGCGAGTAATTTTACCCGCATTTCCGGAAGATTCTTAAGCGGCGCAAAATGATAAGCGGCAATGTTGAGATACATAGACAGCCATTTTTAACACTGTTTGCAGGCTTTGTCATGCCAGCGGAAGCCTCATGATTGATCACATCTTTTTATTGACATTGCTCGCAGAATATCGTCGTGGTTGATTCGTTTTCGCCCATGGAATGGGCAACGTCTTCAAGTCGATAAAAATCGAGATTGTATGGCATCAAGGCTTGGCAAAAGAACCTCGGTGTTGTCGGTGAGCGTGCTTGGCGTTGGTAATCCAAGACTTTCATAAAAGCCGAACACTTGCTGACTTAAGCTAATATCGATCTGACTTTTAAGTAGGTTCAAGTTGGATGCAGTTCCATGATTTGGGGCCATGAATAGAACTTGGGGAAGCGTTTCTTGGATAGAAGCCTGGAGGATTTTGTCGCGAACCTGTTGAAGCTGCGCCAATAGATTTCGAACCAATAAATTTTGTTGGCAATTGATTAAATAGGCATCAAGTTCCCGAAGGCTTATATCGCTTCCAAGTGAGTGGCTTGGTAGCGAGATGTCATCGGTGTACTTGCTAAAGCCACTCATGGATTTTAGCTTCTTGAATTCGGCTGAGATTATAGGTGGTAGCTTATCCTCTTTGCGAATTTTTTTATAGATAGAGGCATCTTCGTTTTTGAGGATTTTTTTATTAAACCAGTCAGCGGCATGAAAAATAGCGTTGCATGCGCCTCGGGTCGAGTGGCCCTCAGATTTGAAGCCAACATGTAAATGCTCTTGATCGCTTTCGTCGCGCTCAGGGAGCAGCATGATCATGATGGTGCGATTTTCTCGCCCAGCAATTGGCAACCCAGCAAGGCTTTGCTCATCGTAGTCAAAGCCCCAGGCGAGTTCGCTTCCTGCAAATTGATATAATCCAACTTTGTTTAAGTTGAATGTAGTTGTCGCGATATCTTGATGTTGCCGTTCCCAATGTGAGTTGGGGCGTTCATAGGGGTCGTTCTCTTTACCGAACAAAGAGCCTGTGCTGTTTAAAATGTAGAGAGCGAGCTTTCCATCAGGATCAGGAATTTTCATGCTGCCTTTGACGAACTCTTGGCCTTGAATAATCGTGATGGCACGGAAAAACCAATCTAGATCTTTTAAAGCGCGATCACGTTCAGTTGGTTTTGGACTGATATTTTCTCCATGTTTAGCGTTATTAATCCGCTTAATAATCAGACTGCCTCGATAAATAGAATCTTTAATAGCTAATTTGTGATGAATATCGATATGAGAATCTGCTAAAAATAGCTCTAGGCGCTCATCGAAATGGCCATCACAGGCTTGGTCTAGTTTTAAAAAGAGAGCACCTTTGTTGAGCTCTGCATAAAGCGACATTGAAAGTGTTAGGCAAACGATAAAAGTTGCTTTGATATTCATTTAGACTCCAGCTTTCTAGTGCGTACAAACTGATCCGCTTTGTCAAGACGTGTTAGTTAGGGGCAGGAGATTCTTCATGAATGCAATTTACACCTGTCCTATGCACCCGGAAATTCGACAAATCGGTCCTGGGAGTTGCCCGAAGTGTGGCATGGCTTTGGAACCATTAATCGCTGGCGATGAGGACGATACTGAATACCGGGAGATGAAGAAGCGTTTTGTGTGGGCAGCGGTATTTAGTGTGCCGTTAATGTTTATTGCAATGGCTAATCTTTTGCGATCGACGGGCGTCCAAGGGTATGTAGAGTTGTTGCTGGCGCTTCCAGTTTGCTTGTGGGCAGCGTTGCCATTTTATCAGCGAGCGATTGACTCTATTCGGATGAAAAGCCTCAACATGTTCACGCTGATTGGCCTCGGCGTTAGCGTCGCTTTTGGTTACAGCCTAATCGCTGTTTTGTTTCCCAGTATTTTTCCGGATTCTTTTAGAAGCGCAGATGGCCACGTGGCTGTTTATTTTGAGGCAGCTGCAGTTATTGTGACGCTGATTTTGTTGGGCCAAGTGCTCGAGTTGAGAGCACGCAGCCAAACAGGCGCTGCTATCAAAAAACTCTTAGGTCTGGTACCTGCGACAGCTAGGTTAGTTGCTGAAGATGGGCGTGAGAGCGATGTGCCCTTGGAGTCTGTAAAAGCAGGCGATAAGCTGCGTGTCCGCCCAGGTGAAAAAATTCCAGTTGATGGCATTGTTCTTGAAGGGCAAAGTTCTATCGACGAGTCCATGATTACAGGCGAACCTATTCCTGTGGAAAAGGCTGTTGGCGACAAAATCGTTGGGGCAACTGTGAATCAAACGGGTTCTTTTGTAATGCGTGCTGAAAAAGTTGGAGCCGCAACACTGCTTTCTCAGATTATTCACATGGTAGCCGAGGCTCAGCGTAGCAAAGCGCCCATTCAAAAAATGGCAGATATCGTCGCGAGTTATTTTGTGCCTGCTGTTATTTTAATATCAATTCTAACTTTTATTATTTGGGCAATGTTCGGGCCAGAGCCGAGATTTGCGTATGCGATTATTAATGCCGTGGCAGTTTTGATTATTGCCTGCCCATGTGCTTTAGGCTTGGCAACGCCGATTTCAATCATGGTTTCCACAGGCCGTGGTGCTCATATGGGTGTGCTTTTTAAAAATGCCGAGTCTGTTGAGCTCATGCGTAAAGTGACTACTCTTGTAATCGACAAAACAGGGACTTTAACCGAAGGTAAGCCCAAACTGATGAGTGTTGTGGCGATCTCAAAGCTATCAGAGCAGGAGATTATTTACTTTGCTGCAAGCATAGAGAAAGCCAGCGAGCATCCATTGGCAGCTGCGATTGTCGAAGGTGCTGTAGATAGAGATATTAAACTTGGCGATGTTGAAGACTTCAAATCGCTAACAGGCAAAGGCGTTCAGGGTCAAATAGATGGCAAACAAGTTGCTTTTGGTAATAAGGCCATGATGGTGCAAGTTGGCGTTGATATTGCCGAGCATGCAAGCGGTTCTGGTATGTTTGTGGCTGTTGATAGCAAGCTGGTAGGCTTAATCGGGGTGGCTGATCCCATTAAAGCAAGCGCTAAAATGGCGATAAAAGCCTTGCATCAGGAAAATATTAAGATCGTGATGCTGACAGGCGACTCTAAAATCACCGCGCAGGCAGTTGCTAGTGAGCTTGAAATTGATGAAGTGATTGCTGAAGTCTTGCCAGACCAAAAGGGCGAGGCTGTCGCAAGACTTCAAAAAGCAGGCGAAGTCATCGCCATGGCTGGTGATGGTATCAATGACGCCCCTGCATTGGCGAAAGCAGATGTAGGCATTGCGATGGGAACTGGCACTGATATCGCCATAGAGAGTGCTGGCGTGACTTTAGTTAAAGGCGACCTGAATGGCATAGTGAAAGCAAGAAAGCTCAGCCGAGCAACCATGGCTAATATCAAACAAAATCTATTTTTTGCGTTTGTTTATAACTCGTTAGGTGTGCCAGTTGCTGCAGGTGTTTTATATCCATTTTTTGGCTTTCTTTTAAGTCCTATGTTAGCTGCTGCAGCGATGAGTTTAAGCTCTGTTTCGGTGATTTCGAATGCGTTGAGATTGAGAAAATCTAGCCTCGCTTGATTTTGAAACATTTATCTTGGTCAAAGTGTTTAGCTGGTGGAGGCTTTTATGTTTTTTAGAGTGTTTTTGTTGCTTGGGATTTTTACGCTGGTGCCTAGGGATGCAAAAGCTTGCGGTGGTGTCACGGGTATTGTAGGCACTGCACTTGGTTGCAGGGTTGCTGTTAGTATTTTTGGGTATGCAAATCAAGGCCTTAGTATCGCAACATCGGTTTTGTCTGGTGAGTTGGCCAATGAGGCTTCTCATAGTTCTTTCCCACCTGATAAGAAGGACCCAATTAAAAAGAAGCTTATAGGAAGCTCTACCGCTCATGGCGTGGCCTCACTTTTTGGCCTAGGCGCTGCTTCTAGTTTTCTATTCTTTCATCCAGGGAAAGGAGACACTGCCGATGCCAGACATAACCGTTCTATGGCTTTGGTCATTATGTCTGGGATTAGCACGCTTTCCGCTCTTGTTGGCCTCGGTTTAAATGGCGCTGCTTACGCTGAGATGCCAGATATTGATATGACAGAAAGTATGAAGGCAAAGGCGATGATAGGAAGCAGTATTACAAGTACTGTTTTAGACGCAATCGGGACGGCTTTTGCACTTACTGTGGCACATCAAAATGCTAGTTAGTTGACTAGGTTCAAACACATGTGAGACTGGACGAATAAGAAAAGGGGCCCTATCTGGAAGTTAAGTGATTTCTAGAAAGGAGCCCCAAAGTGCAGACATATTTTCTACACGGTCGCATTGATTATCAGATAAAACGAGCTCGCATAAGCCCCTCTAGTCCCATCGCTCTAAAACGTTGGGATGCATTGGCTAGATTTGAAAAGGCTATCTCTAAAGGCCTTTCCACGCAGGATGCCGCCCAAATCGTTGGAGTGTCCAGAGCAAGTCTCTACCGTTGGAAAGCTAGAAAAACGGAAAACTTAGAAACTCTTGTTCCGATGAGTAGGAAACCTAAGTGCTTCCGGAAAAGCCAAGTACCTAACAAGCTGAGAACTCAAATTGTTCAGCTCAGAAGAGAGTTCCCAACTTGGGGGAAACGTAAAGTAACAACGCTTCTAAGAAGACAGGGGGTTCGAACCAATGAAAGCGCTGTTGGACGAACTATTTCTAAACTAATAAAACGAAAACTCATTACTTCTGCCAAAGAAGCTGCTCAGCAAGCTGGGAGGAGACCAAAGCCGACAAGACCCTATGCCGTTCGTCTCAAGCGAGGACAAAGGCTAGTTGGTACCGAGCCTGGAGAGGTTGTGCAAATCGATCATATGAGTGTTGCAGTCAACTCTCAGTTGATGGTTAAACATTTTAATGCCGTTTGTACTTTCTCTCGTTGGAACGTTGCAGAAGCCTACCGATCAGCCACCGCCTTAAGAGCTTCTGTTTTTATTGATAAGCTCATCAAAAACTGTCCTTTCCCTATCAAGCAAATCCAAGTTGATGGTGGTTCTGAGTTTATGGCTGAGTTCGAAGAGACTTGTCGGCAGCAAGGCATCGGCTTAGCCGTACTAGCTCCCAGATCTCCTAAGCTCAATGGCCACGTAGAGCGCATCAATGGAACGTGGCGTGCTGATTTCTATAACCAGTATGACTTACCCCAAAACCTGAAGGAACTTAACCCCATGATAGATGACTTTACAGACACTTATAACTGGGACCGACCACACGAAAGTTTAGCTTTACAAACACCACAAGAATTTCTAGAGGAATCTGGTATCCAGATAAGGGCTTCTCAGTCTCATATGTTATGAACCTGGACATG
>JAESQZ010000058.1 GCA_016764955.1 Deltaproteobacteria bacterium
ACCAGGTATGCCCATTTTGAGCAGTTCTTCCTTTTTAACTTCCGCTTCCTCATAAGTTGGTAAAGAGCCCACGGTTAATAAGGTAAGGTCATCCTGGCTGAGTTCTTTAATGCCTTCTACTTGCAAATAAATAAGCACCAGGTCAATGGGTATTGAGTCCCTGAATGCACCAATCTGTACTGTAAAATCAACTTTTCCGGTGATCATGGGTGCTTTGTCTTTTGGTGCCTTTAAAGAGATATTATTTATGCTTATTACTTCTTCCGAATATATCTTTTCTTGATTTACATCCACGATATAGGCATCTTTATACCCGGCAAACTCTACGAGTTTCTGCAATGCTGCTGCCTGTGATCTGTGTATGAAATGACCAATAACATATCTGATCGTTCCGGCTTTATCCATAAATGCTTCTACATTTTTCAAACCGTTAAAATATCTTCTGGGGTCTAATCTCGAAAAAGCACCTATCTGAACTCCATATAAAGGCGATTCTGTTGTATAATCTATTGTTTTGGTTACGATGCTTGTTTCTACAGCACTTGCCAGGGAATCTTTTTTTGCTGAAGCCTCTGGTTTTGAATGACATTTTTTGATCCACCTTTGAACATCTCTTATATAATAGTCATTTTTTTCAATGCCATACATTGAGTGAAATTGACTTTTTGCTTCTGTTGCCTCTTCACACTTACCGTGTTGGCTGTATGCTATTGAAAGATAATAATAGGCAAATATAGGAGCCCCTTTTTCCTTATATGAAATAATATCATATTTCATTATTATACTATTAACTGCCTTTTCTAAATAATAGATGGATTTGTAGCTTATAATCGGGTCTTCTGTATAACACACACCTAATAAGTAATTTATATTCGCATTGGTGGAGTCTAAATTGCTTAATTCCTGGAAAATAGGGAGTGCTCGTTCTATCTTTCCATGGTGAAGATGGTTTTTTGCCATATTGAATTTTACCCTGAATTCTTCATCTTCCTGCGAGTAATCTGTCTTCGCAATTGTTGAGGTAGGCCGGTCTTTCTGTGCCTGTATTTCCACAGAAGAGGAGCAATAGACAATTATTATAGATAATATACAGATAATACACTTTGTCATAGAAAAGAAGAAATGGGTTTCGGTAAAATTAGTCCAAATTTAACAATAGCAAAAATATTTTTTCAATTAACAATTATTATTTGAGGCGATAGAATCGAGATTAATCATTATCGACTATGTTTCCACCTGCGGTGAGACCACAACCAATTTGCAGGCTCGGCCCTGATGATTTTCTCTAATGTCCTGACGTGCTTTTCGGTGATTTCATATTGACTGGTTTCTTTCGGATTTTCAAATAATTTAATAAATTCTACTTCGTAATATCCCCTTTTGATTCTTTGTGTGTTGATAAAAACCACAGGAATATCCATTGCTTTTGCAATTTTTTCTATGCCTAAAAATACGGGCGTATCCTGGTTTAAAAAACTCGTCCAGTATTCAGAATCTTTCGGGGGGGTTTGATCGGCTCCTAATTGATAAAATCCAGGTTTACCCTTGTTTTTAAGCATCGTCTTGTAAGTAGAATTTACATGTATTAACTCTGTTCCAAACTTAGCTCTGAGACGATAAATAAGCTGGTCGAAGAATTTATTACTTAAGGGCTGGTAAATAGCATAATGTTTGACGGCATGCCTGTTGGGATTCGCTGTAGCTTCAGCTTGAGCATTCACCTGAACAGCAGGTTGCTCTTTCAATTCCGGCCCCATCATTACGGTCCATTCCCAATTGCAATAATGCCCCTGCACGGCTATGACATTTTTATACTGATGATGAAGCTCATCTAATGTTTCACTATTGATATATCTGACCCTGGCCCTCAGCTCTTTCTCAGGAATTGTCAATGTCATGATGGTTTCTACTATTATGTCACAGAAGTTCTTGTAAAACTTTTTAGCTGTGCATTTAATTTCATTAGCTGATTTTTCGGGAAAAGCATTTTGCAGATTATTGATAACCACTTTTTTTCGATAACCGAATATATAATAGGTTATGAGATACAATAAATCAGAGAAGACATAGAGTAACTTAGAAGGCAGAAGAGAGATGCACCAAGCTGTTGCTATGAAAAGATAATAAAATGCAACCAAATTAGTTTATAGTTTAATGGTTTTATAGTTATAGTTATTTGGTTATTAGTTTTAGTTTAATAGTTGTTATACTTTTTACTTTTTAAGAACATAACTTCGTAAATTGATTTTAAACCAACAACTAATAAAACTATAACCATTAACCCTGCCTGCCGGCAGGTAGGTAACGAACCAATAACCTGCCTGCCGGCAGGCAGGCTATCTCGGGTTTTTAAAATATTCCAATGCCCGGCCACCATAATGTTCGCGACCTCGTTCTATGTCTATATTTTCGAATGGGGTGTTCCGCTTTTGAGTTTGAAAATGCCATCTCGGATCATTGATCTCTCCAATAGCATCAGAATGAATGAGGGTATAATCGTTTATAGCTAGATCTGTATCAATAAATACAAATTTTACATTGCTCTTTTTAACAGTTTTGTAGTAATGCCATATCTCATAAGGATAAGAATTGGGTTCGTGGTCAGCTTTCGTAATACTATTGGGAAGTCCGTATTGTAAATAAACCCTGCCCCGGTCTGTTTCGTAGCCTTTATATAATCTTGTACCATACTCTCTGTCTACTCGCTCTACCTCTGTTAGATAATCCTGCCATGCTTTTTCAGGGAATAGATTGTCCCTCTTTTCCCAGAAATAGAGAAAATATTTCTGCATCCGCTCAAGATCTGAAATTTTAAGTTGATTATCTGCAAAGGTTTTCTCATTACTGCTTGAGATAGGAGCTAATGACCTGATGTATTCTGCCAATGTATCTTTTCCGTTAATTTTATTTGCAAATGAATTGGTAATATTTGAAGCTAAAAAATCCTCTAAACTCAATTGCTTACCGGGGTTGCTTCTCTGGAAAAATAACTTTTTATCGGTGAGTAGTTCAT
>JAESQZ010000059.1 GCA_016764955.1 Deltaproteobacteria bacterium
ATGTTGATTTACCCGGTGCATCAAGTGGCCGATATTTTGTTTTGTAAAGCCAATTTGGTGCCAGTTGGCAAAGACCAGCTGCCCCATTTGGAGTTATCCCGTAAAATTGCACGCCGTTTTAATGAAAAGTATGGCCCAGTATTTCCTGAACCAGATGCTTTATTAGCAGAAGTACCCATGATTTTAGGACTTGATGGCTCTCAAAAAATGAGCAAGAGCCGCAATAATGCGATCTTTTTGAAGTCTACAGCAGATGAAACAGCCAAGCTTATTAAGTCTGCTAAGACAGATAGTGAGCGTCAGATTAGCTACGATCCTGATAATCGGCCAGAAGTTGCGAATTTATTAAGGCTTATTTCTTTGTGCACCAAAGAATCACCAGAAGCTATTGCTGAGCAAATTGGGGCTCAGGGCTCAGGGAAGCTAAAATCTTTACTAACTGAGAGTCTTAACGCTTATTTAGCGCCTATTAGAAAGAAACGTTTGGAGCTGTCTCAAGATAAATTATTGCTTCCAAAAGTGCTCCAAGAAGGCAATGAAAAGGCTCGTGAAATGGCTAGCAAAACGCTTGATGAAGTGCGCAAAGCCATGAAAATGGTTTATTAGCCTGCTGTCACCCCGGGCTTGACCCGGGGTCCAGTGATATACTTGACGTTTTTTGTGAAATTGCTTTGTTTAATGCTGGATCCCGGGTCAAGCCCGGGATGACAGACAGAAAGCCTCTTGAAATAAAATAAAATTTAGCCTAATAAAAGCAGCATTGAATTTGTATAAATTTTAGGGAGTAAGATGTTAGCTAAGATAAAAGCGTTTCTTTGGCCAATTCATTCAGATGAAAATAAAAAATTCATCCCGATGATGTTTATGATTGCCTTCATCATTTTCAACTATACGATTTTGAGGAATATGAAGGATGCCTTGATTGTGACCGAGGCAGGTTCGGAAACAATTACGTTCTTGAAATTTTGGGTCGTGGTTCCATCGGCATTCATTTTCTTTTTTGTCTACGCGAAGCTCAGCAATATTTTTTCAAAACAAGCCATGTTTAATGGCATTGTCGGCTTCTTTTTGATTTTCTTTGCTTTGTTTGCCCTGGTTTTGTACCCGAGCAGACATTGGCTACACCCCATTGAAAGCGCTGATTGGCTCGCCAGTGTTTTACCTCAGGGCCTTCAAGGCTTAGTCGCGATTTATAGGCTCTGGACCTACTCCCTTTTTTATACGTTGTCTGAGCTATGGGGCAGTGCTTGTTTGAGCTTCTTGTTCTGGAATTTCGCGAATGACGTGACCAAAGTTTCGGAAGCTAAGCGTTTTTATGCTCACTTTTATTTGTTGGGTAACATTGCAAATACGCTTGCTGGCTATTTGACAACCTATTTTTCCAAGCTTGGAAAGACGGCTGTTCCAGGTGTTGATCCTTGGCAGGTGTCGCTGAACTACTTGCTAGGTACTGTGGTGGTTGCAGGCTTGATTGTCATGGTCATGTACGCCTATTTAAATCGATTTGTATTTGCTGATCCAGCTCAGCTTAAAGGCGCTGATGAGCCAGTGAAGAATAAGTCAAAACCCAAAATGAATGTGGGTGACAGTCTTAAATTTTTACTTCACTCTAAGTATCTTGGCTTGATTGCTGTACTGGTGATTGCCTATGGTATTTCGATTAACTTAATAGAGGTTTCTTGGAAGAACCAAATGGGGCTTCAGTTCCCTGATAAGAATGACTACAATGCCTTTATGGGCTTGATGACCATGACCACCGGCATTGGTACCGTGATCATGATTTTGATTGGAAGCTCGGTTATTCGAAAGTTTGGTTGGAAGAAGGGCGCTTTGGCTACGCCAATCATGTTGGGCGCTACGGGTCTTGTTTTTTTCGCCTGTATTATTTGGCCAGATTCATTTGGCCCTGTTGCCATGTTTTTGAACATGACGCCTTTGATGTTGGCAGTTTGGGTGGGCTTTGCGCAGAATGTGTTGAGCAAGAGCACCAAATATGCGCTTTTTGATCCGACTAAAGAGATGACTTATATTCCGTTGGATCCTGAGTCAAAATCTAAGGGCAAGGCAGCAGTTGACGTTGTAGGAGCACGTTTGGGTAAATCCGGTGGTGCTTTGTTGCAACAGTTCATGATCGCCTTTATTGGCCCGATTATGGTTCTTGCGCCATACTCAGCAGCAATAACAGTCGTTGTTATTGTGGTTTGGATGATGGCTGTTCATGCGTTAAATAAACGCTTCACGGCTATTAGTGGCGAGAAGTGACGCGTTAATGTCACCCCGTCCCCGTCTGTCATCCCGGGCTTGAGGCTACTGTGTCATCCCGCACTTGATGCGGGATCCAGTCAATTTCCAAAACGATCGCATTAATTTTACTGGATCCCGGGTCAAGCCCGGGATGACACAGTAGCCTCAAGTGCGGGATGACAGTGCTCGGTTTTCATTTATTTGCCAAAGTCTCACGACTTGTTCTATTAAGCAATTATGAAAGCAAGTTGTGAGTTCCCTCGAGTATTCGAGAATCGTATTTTGGAAATTACCACGCGTTCACCTTGGTGGATGGTGCCTCTTTTGTGGTTACCGACCAGTGCAGCGCTTATTTATATGGGCCCAAAAGGATGGGCATTGGCTTTGATTCCAGTTGGCATGTTTGCCTGGACGTTAACAGAGTATGCTTTGCATCGCTTCTTGTTTCACTACGAATTCACAAGTGAAGCAGGAAAACTATTTCACAAAATGGTCCATGGTGCACATCACATTCTACCCAATGATCCCTATCGTGCGGGAACCCCATTAGGGTTAAGTATTCCGTTCGCATTTTCCTTCGCACTGATTTTCTACTGGTTATTAGGTCCAGAGTGGTTTTTCCCATTCTATGCGGGGGTTTTGTTGGGTTATGTCGTATACGAGCGGGTGCATTATGCAGCACACCATATTAAGTCCAAGCGCCCTTGGTTTATGAAACTCAAAAGGCATCATTTATTACATCATCATAGTAAAGCGGCTGCAGGAACCAAGTTTGGGGTGACGAATATGTTTTGGGATCGGGTATTTGGGACTTAGGCCAATTTCTCCGCCACAATCTCAGCCACGTCTTTCACAACCACGTTGTCTTCGGCATCACGATCTTTGACACCGTCACTCATCATGGTCATGCAGAAAGGGCAGCCGGTGGCAATGGTTGTGGCGCCGGTTTCTAAAGCCTGATCAGTACGTTCTAGGTTAATTCGCTTACCGATGGTCTCTTCCATAAACATACGGCCACCGCCTGCGCCGCAGCAAAAGCTCTTTTGCTTGTTAAAACTCATTTCGACTGGTTTGGCACCAATGGCGATGAGCGCTTCTCTGGGAGCGTCATATTGGTTGTTATAGCGGCCCAAATAGCATGGATCATGAAAAGTGATTGTCTCTTCGATCTGTTTTTTAGAGTCTAATGGAATGCGCTTGTCTTTCAAAAGCTCGGCGATTAATTCGGTGTGATGTTGAACTGAAAAGTTAGCCCCAAAATCTTTGTACTCGTTTTTGAGCTGGTTAAAACAATGCGGGCAAGTCGCAAATATCTTTTTGAACTTCTTGCGTTTAAGCATCTCGACATTTTCGCGCGCAAGCATGTCATAGACATATTCGTTGCCCATACGGCGAGCTGGATCACCCGTGCACTTTTCTTCACAACCCAAAATAGCAAAATCGACATTGGCTGCTTTTAAGATTCGCACTAAAGCTTGTTGAATTTTTTTCGAGCGATCGTCTGTTGCGCCGGCACAGCCGACCCAAAATAAATATTCGACTTCACGATCACCTTGGTCGGCCAAGAGTGGCACGTCGAGCTGAGCCGCCCAATCTTCGCGTTTGTCTTGGCCAACGCCCCAGGGGTTTTTTTGGACTTCCATGCCTTTGAAAGCAGCGTTAAGCTCTTTGGGGTAATCCTTGGCTTCCATTAAAACTAAGTTACGCCTGATTTCCATCAAACTAGTGGGCACAGAATCAATAAATACCGGGCAAACTTCTACGCAAGCTGCACAAGTGGTGCAGGCCCAGGTTTCATCTAGGTGTACAGTACCTTCGATTTCGTAAGCACCTGGCTCACGGCCAATCAAATCAAGCTTTTTGGCACCCCTAATATTCATTTTGATATCATGCAAAACTTTCATAGGCTTAAGTGGCTTGTCAGTTAAGGTTGCTGGGCAAACGGCATCGCAACGGCCACATTCTGTACAAGCAAAAGTATCTAAAATAGACTTCCAAGAAAGCCCTTTGACTTTGCTAACGCCAAACTGCTCTGAGTTCTCAAAATCGATAATAGCCGGCTTGGCAACAGCGCCATGGTGCCTAAAATAGATATTGGGCCCGGCAGCCAGCAAGTGCAAGTGTTTTGATCTGGGAATATAAATCGCGAATGCTAAGAAGATGCCCAAATGCATCCAGTAAGCGACCGGATTAATAGGTCCCCCAATTAGCATCCCAATGGCTGAGCTAAAGGGCAAATACCAGTGCCAGCCGTAAGCAAGCTCCCCTGTCTCCATGCGCAAATAAGTTTCGCTGCCGATGAATAGGAAGAAACTCACATAGAGCGCTCCAATGAGCCACAAGATAGTCTCAGCATCGGCTGAGCGCGGCATGAGGCGTTTGGTCATGCCAGTCATGCGGCGATATAGCGCGACGGCTACAATAATAACCACACCCATTGCCATGAAATCTTGGCTAAATTCGTAAACATGAGTCAGCCATTCTGGGAGTAGATTACGATATAAAAATGCCTGCTTACCATAACTTTCTCGAAATCGCGTTAAGCCATAAAGCACGAGTTCCAGGTGGCCGACGCCTAAGATCAAAAAGCCATACAAGTACCAAAAGTGCATGAAGCCGTATTTGCGATCTTCGAGAGTCTTTTTGTGGCCAAAGACATTGACCAATATGGCCTGGATTCGTTGTTTGAGTGTGCTTTTGATCTCTTCAGGCTGCCCAGAGCGAACCATGCTGATAATCCGCCACAGGGCCGTAAAAGTGAAGTAGAAGGCGATAACAACGCAAACAGCAACAGCAATAGAGAACGCAACTGGCATGGATGTGCTTTGCCACGATGTGGATTTTTTGGCAAAGGGGTTAGGGGTGAGGGAAACAGCGCCCACAAAAAAACCCGAGGCTCACACCCCGGGTCTCCATATTAGCTTGTTAGCTTAAGCGATTACCAGTTGTAACCAACCATCATACCAGCAGTAGCACCGCCCAGCACGTCGCTTGCCAAGAAGCCTGCGCCTTCAGGGATATTACCTTGTCTCCCTGCGTTTGGTGCAGAACGGCCTCCATTGCCGTGCTTGTTCTGGTCAGCGTTGAAGGTTACCACGAGATCTTCCCAACCAACGTGAGCATCCATCCAGAAACCTTTCCAGATGTTCCAAGCATAACCGAAGCGGAAGCCATAATTTAGACCGCCGGTAGTATCTTGATTAGAGGAAACAGCAGAGTCAAGCTTACCAATGAAGAAGCCCAGCAATGGTGCTACGTAAAATCCTTGGTAGGTTGACTTACCAGTGATGTAGTATTTCACACCGACTCTCCCGTTGAAATAGCCGCCTTGGAAAAAGCTATTGTTCATAATGCTTTTCTCGATACCAAAGGATATTGGTAGATAGATTGACATACGATCGTTGAAGCTGCCTTCCAAAGCAAAATGGAAGTTACCGCCAACCCAGCTGACTGGATCGACTGATATAGCGTAACGATGGGATTTGCTCCAAGTGCGATCATGCTCGATGCTATGATCGGCAAATGAGACGGTTGAAAACAAAAGTGTGATGAGTGATAGTGCAAGATAATTTCGTTTCATGTTGTTTTTCCTTTCCTGGTGCATAAAAGCGTAGAACAGACTTTTTGACGAATTCAACTCAAAGGCTATTTTGAAATAACTTTTCTATTTGAGATGTTAAGTTCTAGGGTATTTATATGGCGTTTAAACGCTATCTTGAGATGTTTCTCGGGGCATGTGTTTTTTGTGAAAAAACTTCTCAAAAAAGGCTGTAAACGATCGCTGTCGCTGGCATAAGGAGCAATAAGAAGATGAGTATTTTGGTTGTAGGGTCGATTGCCTTTGATTCAGTTGAAACTCCCTTTGGGGTTTGTGAGCGCGCTTTAGGTGGTGCTGCGAACTTTTTCTCGATGACAGCGAGTCTTTTTACGAAGGTGCACTTGGTTGGCGTGGTCGGCGAGGATTTCCCTCGTGATCACCTGAATTTTTTGGAGGATCGTGGGGTTGATATTGGGGGTGTTTTACAAGCGCTTGGTAAGACTTTTCATTGGAAAGGGTACTATGGCTATGATCTCAACGAAGCACAGACCCTCAAGACAGAACTTAATGTTTTCCAAGATTTTGATCCTAAGCTCTCAGCCAAGCACCAAGAGGCTCAGACTGTCTTCTTGGCTAATATTGATCCTAGTTTGCAGCTTGATGTTTTGTACCAAGTCAAAGAGCCTAAAATAACGGCCATGGATACGATGAACTTTTGGATCGAAAGCAAAAATCTTGAACTTAAAGAAGTTGTATCAAAAATAAATATCTTGTTTATTAACGAAGCTGAACTCAGGCAGCTGGCGGGTGAGCGCAATACCTATAAAGCAGCTAGGCAAATACAAGATTTGGGCCCAAAGACCATTGTGGTTAAACGAGGGGAGTATGGGGCGCTTTTATGCCATGAATCAAAGCATTATTTTGTGCCGGCTTATCCATTAGAAGATCTCTATGACCCAACTGGGGCGGGAGATACGTTTGCAGCTGGCTTTATGGGGTATTTAGATCGAGCGGGTGATTTTTCTTATAAGACTTTAAAAGAAGCGATGGTGATGGG
>JAESQZ010000060.1 GCA_016764955.1 Deltaproteobacteria bacterium
CGTGGCGACCGCGGTGGCGACCGTGGTGGTGGTCGCGGTGGAAACCGTGGTGGGCGATATTAAAGCTGATGATTTGACCACTTCTAACAAAGAAGCGTAAGCTCTCTGCACAAGGGGGGGAGGAGTGGACAAACCTAAAGATGTGGGTGGGGGCACTAGTACCCCACCTGTTCGTCAAGAGCACGAAAAGACTCTAGCTGACAGTTCTACTGGTAGTATGGTGGATATGTTTGCGGCAGACGAAAAACGATCTCCTGGTACTACGCCTCGAACGGTTCCCGGCTCAGGCTCTGCTACTGCCTCGGCTACGCCCACTCATGTTTCACCAGCTGATACGTCTAGCTCTGCTGGATCGACTCCAACCAACCAGGTTTATGAAGATGGTCCTGATGTTGCAGGAGGAGGTGCTCGGGCTACGGGTGATATTGCAGCGGCTGCGGGCGACGAAGAGCAAAGTTCAGCTTGGTATAATCCATTAACTGCAGTTGCTAGAGGATTGGCTGGTCTTACCTCATTAGTTAGAGGCGCCACTTCGGCTGTGGCTGGCTGGCTTAAACCGGGGGCAGTAGTGCACCGCATTCCAGGGGATTCAACCGACCTGCTTCAAGAATTGAAAAAACCCTACTCTTCTGCGGATTCTGAAGCTCTTCATGCTCAAATATCAGTAGATCTAAAGCGCCAAATGCGCATCGATATCAATGGTATAGTTCTCCCTGCTGCTGATTTTGATCCGGAAAAATATGGGGATTTAATGACAGAATTAGGGGTTTCAGCTGAAGACGCCAATAATTGTAAATATTTTTTGCAACAGGGCAGTGCTGCGAAGGCTCTTGAATTGGTTATGAAGCAATTCTCAGAATCGGATCAATTATTGCTCGCTCCTAAAGCCCCCCTTTCTGTTAAGGTTGGCGTAGATCCCCAAAATCATACTCTTTCTTTAGATATTGAATTTGAGCCACGTCCCGTAGACCGCTCAGACCCCAGTGTTTCTCTGGGAACCCTCAAAGTAGTCATGAAAGTGCCCGATATTAGAAAGTCTAACGAATGGACATTAGAGTATGAAAGAGGTTAAGGGTCTTGCCAAGCTTAAAAGCATGCGCTAGCCTGGCTTCAAGCTTTATTGCTTATTTATTTGGTACCAAATATTGCCCCAGCCTAACAGCCTTTGATTGAAACTTGGTACCGGGTCTTTTGGATCTTGAAAAAGATTTAGGAGAGCTGGGCATCTTGTTTTGTTATGGCCCAGAAAGAAAAATTTTTAAAAATCTTAAGCCCGATTGAAGAGCAAATTATTGATGCTTTAGAGCCAGTTTTTGCAATGGAAAATTGTGAACTGGTTGATATTAAGATTGGTGGTTCTAAAGTTAATCCCAGTCTGCTTTTATATGTTGATAAGCCTTCGTTGGGAGAGCTGGGGGCATTGAGTCGTTTGGTGTCAGACACTTTGGATGTTGCTAATAATGAGGCAGGTTGGTTTGCAGGGGCTTATCATTTGGAATTATCAAGCCCAGGTTTGGATCGGCCACTCACCAAAAAAAGTCACTTTATGAAAGCCGTACGCGAAATGGTTCGCGTTAAAACGGCTCAAGGAACGCGCAAAGAAATTTTGCAGGAAGCTCACGAGGATAGAGGCATTTGTTTGGAACAAGAACCTAAGTGGGTAGCCTGGCAAGAGATTCAAGATGCCCGCGTTATTTACCGATTTCCGAAATCGTCACACAGGAGATAATCTAAAATGGATAAAAACCTAGATTTGAAAGCAGTCATCGAGCAGGTTGGAAAAGAAAAGAACATTGAGAAGGAAGTCATTGTCGGTGCTCTTGAATCTGCGATGCTGAGTGCAGCCCGTAAGAACCTTGGCCCTTCAGCGGATTTGGAAGCCCGTTACAATGAAGACTTGAGCGAAGTTGAGGTCTACGAGTTTAAGAAGATTGTTAAAGAAGTCACGAACCCAAGTGTCGAAATTGCTTTTGAGGCAGCCATGAAGCTGGATCCGGAGTTGACCGAAGACGCACTTGGCGAAGACTTAGGTATTAAACTCGATGCGAATGAGTTCGGGCGTATTGCGGCTCAAAATGCCAAGCAGATTATTGTGCAAAAAGTTCGCGAAGCCGAGCGTTCTCTTGTTTATGACGAGTACAAAGATCGAAAAGACGAGCTTGTGACGGGTATCGTTAGGCGTTTTGAAAAGGGCAGTGTGGTTGTCGATCTAGGCCGCGCTGAGGCGATTATTCCAACACGTGAGCAAATTTCCAAAGAGAATATTCGTGTGGGCGATCGAATCGTCGCTTATGTTTTGGACGTGCTCGAAGAGTCGAGAGGTTCTCAAATTATTCTTTCTCGAACGCACCCTAACTTGGTCGTGAAGCTTTTTGAACAAGAAGTTCCGGAGATCTCAGAGGGCACTGTCACGATTGAGGCGGCAGCAAGAGAAGCGGGCTTTAGAACTAAGATTGCGGTTCGATCGAAAGACAGCGATGTGGATCCGGTTGGCGCCTGTGTGGGTATGAGGGGTGCGCGTGTTCAGGCTGTGATTCAAGAGCTCAAGGGTGAAAAGATTGATATTGTTCCTTTTGAACAGGATGAAGCTCGCTTTGTTTGTAATGCGCTTGCACCAGCAGAGATCTCTCGTGTGTTGGTTAATGAGACCGAGCACGCGATGCAGATTGTGGTGCCAGATGATCAACTTTCTTTGGCGATTGGAAGACGAGGTCAAAATGTCAGACTTGCAGCAGAGATAAGTGGCTGGAAGATAGACATTGATTCTGAGTCGAAAGCTGCCAAGGAGCGCGAAGAGGCAGAGTACTCTCTATCTCAGGTTGAAGGCTTAAGCGATATTCAGATTCAGACGCTTTACAACCATGGCTTTAGAAAGGCTGAGGATGTTGCGACGGCAGAAGTTGAGTTGCTGAAGTCATTGCCAGGGATTCAAGAAGAAGAAATCGAGGCTTTGCAGGAAAGCGCTAAGACCGTTATGGCTCAGGAAAAAGTGCCACTTAGCCGTCAAAAGGCCAGATATTTGTTTGAGCTTGCCAGCTTGAATTTAGATCTCTCAGGATTGGAATTACCTGAGGAGGAACTGAAAATTTTGGATGAGGCTTATTATTCTGAGTTGATGGATTTGGTGTTGGATACACCGGAGCATTTGGCTCAGATAACAGGTTTTTCACGGGAGAGAGCGCAAAGTATTCATGAAAAAGCACTTTCGCTTACCGTTTGATAGAACGTGTATTGCGTGCCGCATGGTTCGAAAAGTGGACGAGCTATGGCGCTATGTGCGGCACCCCGACGGAATGGTTGTTCTAGATTCCAATGGAGTCTTTAACGGCCGAGGTGCCTATGTTTGCCAGAACGATAAGTGTTTTGAACTGGCAATTAAAAGAAAAGCTTTTTCAAGGGCTTTTAAAAAGGCCATTTTGGGTATAAACAAGGGCGTTGACTGAGGAGTATGATGATGGCGAAAGTAAGGGTACATGAACTAGCCAAGCGATTTGGCCTATCGAACCAGGAGCTAATCGCTAAACTGGCTGCGAATGGTATCGTTGTTAAATCACACTCCAGTAACATCGATGAAGAAAAGGCTGCAGCCATTTTAAAACCTACCAATAAAGCACCCGCGAAGCCTAGAACCATGTTGAGGCGACGACGTGAGGAGCCAAAAATTGAGGAAACGGTGAAAGCTCCTGAACCAGCTCCTGCACCAGAACCAACTCCAGTAGAAGTCAAGCCAGAGCCTGTTGAAACAAAGACAGTGGAGCTCGCTCCAAAAGAGGAAGTCAAAGAGGCTGAGGCCCCTAAAGAGCCAGTTAAACCTAAAGTGGCGCAAAACGTTGTTCGAGTGATTGATCCCAATGCCATTAAGGCAAGGCTTGCTAGTGAGAATCGAACTTTTAGACCAAGGCCGCCTGCAGGAGGTCCTCGGGGAGGTTTTGGGCAAGTTCGTGAGATCCGGATTGGCGGCTATGCTGGCGGGCCGGGTGCTCGTGGCCCAGGTGGGCCAGGAATGGCTCATAGGCCGGGCTTAAGACCTGCTAGGAAAAAAGGTCAAACAGTTGATTACAGCCGTAAACGCAACCAATCAGATGCCGGTGGTGGTTATGAGCTCTGGATGCAGGGCAACAAGAGGCGGCGTGGTGGTGGTGCTAAGAAAATAGGGAAGGCAACCCAAATAACTCAAGCAGCGGCGCACAAGCGTGTGATTGATCTCTCTGGGCCTATTAGCATCAATGATTTGGCGCACCAAATGTCTGTTAAGGCTGGCCAGCTGGTTAGCAAATTGATGGGCATGGGCATGATGGTAACAGTGAATCAGTCTGTGGATCCGGATACAGCATCTATTGTAGCTGGTGAGTTTGGCTACGAAGTCAAAAATGTTAGTTTTGCTGAAACAAGTCTTCTGAAAGAGGTTGAGGATACTGAAGAAAACTTAAAATCGCGTCCACCGGTGGTTACGGTTATGGGTCACGTGGACCATGGTAAGACCAGTATTTTGGATACCATCCGTAAAGCTCGTGTCGCTGCTGGTGAAGCAGGTGGTATTACGCAGCATATTGGCGCTTACTCAGTGGAAACTGATAAGGGTACGGTGACATTTTTAGATACGCCTGGTCACGAAGCATTTACAGAAATGCGTGCTCGTGGTGCCCAGGTTACCGACATTGTCATTCTTGTTGTAGCTGCAGATGATGGTGTGATGCCTCAAACCATTGAGGCTATTAATCATGCGAAATCGGCTGGAGTTCCCCTGGTTGTGGCTGTCAATAAAATAGATGTTGCCAATGCCAAGCCTGAACGTGTATTGCAGCAGCTTTCTGAGCATGAAATTGTTCCAGAGGAGTGGGGCGGCGACGTTCAAGTCTTTAAAGTTTCTGCTTTGAATGGAACTGGCATAGAAGAGCTTGTAGAAGGTCTCGCCATGCAGTCTGAAATCATGGAGCTTAAAGCGAATCCTGATAAACTAGCGATTGGTAGTGTGGTTGAGGCTCGGCTTGATAAGGGCAGGGGCCCCGTGGCCACCGTGCTGGTGCAGGGTGGAACCTTGAAGAAGGGCGACGTTATTGTTGCTGGCGAGCACTTAGGACGTGTTCGTGCCATGTATGATTCAAGTGGTCAGAAAGTGGATGTTGCCACACCTTCGATGGCTGTTCAGGTTCTAGGACTTTCTGGTGTGCCGATGGCCGGGGACAAATTTAACGTTGCTGAAGATGATAAAGCGGCGAAAACCATTGCAGATCATCGTGCTGCCAAGATTCGTGAGCAAGAGCTTTTGAAGTCTTCTCGTGTTACTTTGGAAAACTTCTTGAAGAGCTCACCTCAAGACAAAGGTCAGGCTTTACGTTTGATTGTAAAGGCCGATGCTTATGGCTCAGTAGAAGCTTTGATATCAGCCCTTAAAGGTCTTTCGACTCGTATGGTGACAGTTGACATTGTGCACTCTGGCGTTGGAACGATTACAGAAAACGATGTGAACTTGGCATTGGCTTCCAAAGCGATTGTGATTGGATTCAATACGAAACCAGACAGTAAAGCCAGTGTGCTTGCTTCGCAGGAAAAAGTGGATGTTCGCTCGTACAGTATTATCTACAACATGCTCGATGAAGTGAAGATGGCGATGACTGGTCTTTTGGCACCAGTGATGGAAGAAATCTATCTTGGTAAAGCTGAAGTTAGAGCGGTGTTCCCTGAGCATAAACTTGGGAAAATTGCTGGTTGTTATGTGTTGGATGGTAAGATTAATCGTAATGCGAAGATTCGGGTCAAGCGTAGCGACAAAACACTGCACGAAGGCGATATCGCTAGCTTAAAACGCTTTAAAGACGACGCTAAAGAAGTAACTTCTGGTTATGAGTGTGGAATTGGCTTGGTTGGCTTTAATGCTATTGAGGTAGGGGATGTGATTGAGTGCTTTGAGCACAAAGAGGTCGCAGCCAAACTTGATCAGGCGATTAAAGATGAGCCTAAAGAAAAGAAGCCAGTAGA
Organism: Deltaproteobacteria bacterium; assembly: GCA_016764955.1. GTDB lineage: Bacteria > Myxococcota > UBA727 > UBA727 > JABDBI01 > NORP243. Next base: position 5,980 of record JAESQZ010000060.1, read on the forward strand.
TATCGCTGAACAAGGAGCACCAGCTCACTAATGTCTATTCGTAAGCAA
>JAESQZ010000061.1 GCA_016764955.1 Deltaproteobacteria bacterium
CAGGGTGACAAAATAAACCTCTGCCGCCTCGCCAAATTCCACCTCGATAATTGCCGGCAAATTTTTAAATATAATTTTCCCGAAAGCTTTGATTGGGAAAAGCACTTCCCCGAAGCAACTCACAAAATCCGACACGTTGAACATCAAACCAAATTCTGGCGCCTGATGTTTGATAACTTATATTTGATTCAAGAACGCGAGACCGCTAAGCCGCATAGCGCGCGAGTCGACAATCCAGACTCCACTTTGTTTGGCGTGCCTTACCCCAAAGAGCCGCCAACAAGCCAGATTGACACTATTTTAAAAACAAGGCCTGCTTATAGGCCTTATCAGCCTAGGGGGCGAATAAGATAGGTTGTTCAAAGCCTTGATCAGTTTAATCGCCTGATTATTAAAGCAAATTATTAGATTGGCAGGGGTCTGGCTTGGCGAAATGTTTAACTGGTTGTTACCTAAGTTGTGAACCGGTTTGAAGGAGAGTGGAGGTTCAAGGGGGTTTTGTACGGTAAAAGCAGCATAAATCTTGAATGTAACGCGGGTTATCTTTGTTTTAGAGGTTTAGCCAAAGGTGGGTTTCAGGCAGGTTGGAGAGGTTGCCAGGGGATTCAAATCTTGCTAGGTCTAGGCCAAAATAAACACACACCCTGAGCGGTTCAGGTGGAAGGGCGATCTTTCAATAAGGTGTGGAAGTTTAACTTGAACAAGGGAAAATGAAAATGGCTCGTATTGGAATGAGAGAGATGCTTGAGGCAGGTGCGCACTTTGGTCACCAGACTCATCGCTGGAACCCGAAGATGAAGAAATTTATCTTTGCTCCACGAAATGGAATTCACATTATTGATTTACAGCAAACTGTTGGGCTGGTTAATAAAGCTTATGATTTTGTGCTTGATACAGTAGGACAAGGCGGGAAAATCCTCTTTGTTGGCACCAAAAAGCAGGCACAAGAGATTATCACCCAGGAGGCAACCCGCGCTGGGCAGTACTATGTCAACAATCGTTGGCTGGGTGGTATGCTGACCAACTTTAAGACTATTAAGCAGTCGGTTGACCGCATGAAGAACATCGAAACGATGTCTGGGGATGGTACCTTTGAAAAACTACCCAAAAAAGAAGTGATTGAGTTGACCAAAGAAATGGCCAAGCTCGAGAAAAATCTCTCTGGTGTGAGAGAAATGGCTCGCTTGCCTAAAGCTGTTTTCATTGTTGACCCTAATTTGGAAAATATTGCAGTTGGTGAAGCCCGTAAGTTGGGTATCCCTGTGATTGCCACTTTGGACACCAACTGTGACCCAGACTTGGTTGATTATCCAATTCCTGCGAATGATGACTCTATTCGTTCCATTGCGCTTTTTGCTGGTAATATTGCAGACTCGTGTATTGAAGGCGCTGCTCGTTACGAAGAATTCTTGGCTCAAAAGAAAGAAAAAGCTGAGGCTAAAGAAGGTGTTGCAGAGTCTCAAGCTGAACAAGCTAAGACCAGTGGGAAAAAAGGCCCTCAAATCGAAGTCATTCCAGCTGTGAAGGCAGTCGCCGAAGGCAATTCTGAGACAAATGGCGTCTCGAAAGCAGAGCCAGAGGCCGAGGTTCAGGTCCAGCCTGAGTCAGCGAAAACTGAAGTAACCGGAGGTAACCATGCAGATTAGTGCCTCAATGGTTCGCGAGCTGCGTGACAAAACAGGCGCAGGGATGATGGACTGCAAAAAAGCTTTGACTGAGTCAGGCAACATGGAAAATGCTGTTACTTTTCTTCGTGAAAAGGGTTTAGCTGCTGCTCAAAAAAAAGCAGGCCGTGTTGCCTCTGAAGGTTTGGTTGGCTTGGTTGTTGAAGGTAATAAAGCAGGCATGGTTGAGGTTAACTGTGAGACTGATTTCGTAGCTAAAAATGAAGACTTTAAGAAGCTCGTTCAGGATTTGGCGAAGCGATCTTTGCGAGTTCCTGACTTGATCAAAGACACGGAAAGCCTGATCAATGATAAAATTGCGACCATTGGTGAGAAGATTGCCCTTCGCCGTGTCGAAGTGCTAGAGGGCGGTGATCTCTATGGCTCTTATTTACATGCCGGTGGCAGCATTGGGTGTTTGGTCGAGTTGAAAGGTGCTTTGCCTGAGCATCAAGACTTGGCTCGTGACTTAGCCATGCATGTTGCAGCTTCTGCGCCAGTGTTTTTGAATCGTGAGGCTGTTGATACCAAAACCTTAGAGGCTGAGCGTCATATCTTGGCGACTCAAACTCGTGAGCAGGGCAAGCCCGAAAACATGATTGAGCGAATCGTTAATGGCAAGATTGAAAAATACTATAGCGAGGTTTGTTTTCTAGAACAGAAGTTTGTCAAAGACCCAGATAAAACCATCCAGAAGCTGCTTCAAGAGGCTGGCGTAACGGTGATACGCTTTGTTCGCTTTAAGGTCGGTGAAGGTCTTGAAAAAAAGGCGGATGATTTTGCACAAGAGGTTGCAAAGATGGTAGGGTAGGGGGTCATGAAATATGCCCTCGCTTTGTTGTCGATTTTAGGTTTAACAGCCTGCCAAAGCAGTGATAAGATACTTAGTTATCTCTCTGAGATGGAAGCAAACGAAATTGTGGTGGTTTTGGACTCTCAAAACATTGCTGCCACAAAAATTTCAGTGCCAGCTAAAACTGGCAACAAACCCCCTACTTACTCGATCGAAGTTCCGAAAAGGCAAGTTGCAGAGTCCTTGCGGATCTTGGTTGATAACCGGGTTCCTAAGCCCAAGAGTGCTGGCCTTGCTGAAGTTTATCCTACTGAGTCTAGCGGGCTGATTCCAAGCCGAACAGAAGAAAAAGCCAAGTTTTTAAGAGCCACTCAGGGCGAAATTGAAAACATGTTGAAGGTGCTTCCCGATATTGTGGAGGTTAGAGCCATTATCGTCTTGCCAGACCAAAATGTGGTTCGCGATATGAATGCGAGCCTTCCAAAGGCAACTGCTTCGGTAGCGGTTGTTTATAACCCAATTGATGCAGAAGGAACGCTCCCTGTTAAATCAGAAGAGATTAAGTATTTGGTGGCTTCTGCTGTAGAAGACCTTTCTCCCAGCAGCGTGACAGTCGTTATGTCACAGAATACTTCGGCCCGACTAGTAGGGCTTCCGAGAGTTGTTAAGCATATTAAACATGAGGAACCTAAGTCTCACCCAGCACACCACTTACACCCAAAGCAAAAGAAACACTCACTCCTTGAAGATGACCTTATGGTATCGTTGTTTGGCGTTTTAGCGATTGCTGGAATTTTGTTAGGTCTTTTTGGGATCCTAAGAAACCGCTCGTTGCGAGCTCAGCTTGCTAAAGCCTTAGAGGCCCATGCTGAAGCTGGTGCTGGAGCACCGCCGCCAACACCTTCTGAAGAACCTCCTGCTGAAAGCCAAGAGCCAAATGCCGAAAACACCCCAGAGCCAAAAGCTTGATTCTTTAACGCCTTCACAAAGAGCCCTCTTTATTCTGTGGGCTCTTTCAGATGTTGAGTCGAAAGATTCTTTAAATGCTTATTTGCCTGCAAGTTGGCAACTAAGCTTTGAGCCGCTTGGGGAAGAGGAATTAACGCTCAAGCTATTGAAAGCCTACTTGCAGAAAATGATTGTTTTTGGGGAGCAATCTTATTTTCTGGGGATTCATGACAGCTGGCTAGAAGCTTTGTCATCTGGGTATCCAAGAACGCCAGCTTTGTTGGAGATCCTGAAAACCAAGTTGCTTAGACTGTCGCAATATGACGATTTGATGACAGTTGGAAAAAGAGAACTGGCCTCTTATTTGGTAGCACTTGGAAAGTTTAAGGCAGCACAACTGATGGCACCTTTGCCGAAGGAAATCCAAACTGCGCTTATTGAAGCCATGGGTGATGTTCCTAAAGGCGCAAAGTCGAGTTTTGATTTTGGCTTTTTGTTCAAGTTTAATTTTGTGAGTGCAGAAGA
>JAESQZ010000062.1 GCA_016764955.1 Deltaproteobacteria bacterium
CCACATCTGCTTGGAGCACAACGTCACAGGACTCTTGGCGGCCAATAAAAAGTTCTGATTTGTCTGCTTGAAGTTTTAAGTCCATGATGATTAAGAGCCGCTAAGCGCGGTGATAACACGGTTGCATTGATGGCTTTTCTCTTCGTTCTTGTGTCCTGGGCAAAGGGCGAATGCTTGGCAGTTAGCCAAAGCTTCTTTGCCGTTTAAGACTTTTTGATAGTGCATGCCTAATAGGTAATAAGCTGGGCAGATCTTTTTATCTAGTTTTACTGCTTTTTGACACTCTGGAATCGCCAAGTTGCTCATGCCACCATCAAAGAGTAGAGCACAGTACCCATAGAGACCTTCTGCGTCGTTGGGATTTTTCTTAAGCTGCTCCACATAAGCTTTAAGCGCTTTGCTTTTCATTTGGCTGCCCTGATACGCTTTGTTGGTTCCAGCAAGGCAAGTGGAATTCTTTTTATTGCCAGCCAAGCACTCTATAAATTGCTGAAGGGCAGCATCGTATTGTTTTTTAAACAGGAGTGTTTCTCCGTAGCTTTCATGGCAAACCTCGCTACCTGGATCAACCTGGAGGCAATCCTCAAAATACTGTACGGCTTCTTTGATATAGCCTGCTCGCTTTTCTTCGTCTTTTTCAATTGAGCCTTGGTAAAGATTGGCAAGCCCTAGGTCGCGATAGGCGTTAACGTAGCCAGGGTTAATGGCAATGGCTTTTCTAAGTTGTTTCTCAGCTCGCTGGTAGTTATCCCGAGCAGCTCGGTTATTTCGTTTGACGCTCGCTTGCTGGCCTAGTTTTAGGTAGCTAAGCCCTAAGTTGTAACGAGCATCTTCATAGCCTGGGTCAATGCGGAGGGCCGCATTAAAGTAGGGGATGGCATCGCCATAATTTTTGTTTTTGAAGTAGATGGCCCCTAGGTTGTTACGTGCTTGAGCAAAGTTTTTGCTTTGTTTGATGGCCTTTGTGAACCAGCCAATGGCTTTGTTGGTATCACCACGTGCATAGGCAACCAGTCCCATGCCGTTCATGCAAGCTGCAACCTGGTCGTCATACTCAAGGCACAGCTCGCATCGGACCTTTGCGCCCTCGTAGTCTTCAACTTGCAGGCTTTCAATACAGGCTGACTCCTGTTCTAGGGCCCTAGGATTAACAGGCTGAGGTCTGGAGCAGCTTAAAGAAAGTGCTAGTATGAGTAAAACTAAACGCATAGTATCTCCAGGGTCTTACACTACAATGAAAGGGCCAATATCTGCAAAGCAGAGCTCCAAGTCATTTTAAGAAAAAGGGCGGGAGTTAGAATAAAGATAAAGGCAGCAAAAGTAGAAAGGCCATAAACCTCTTTAAGGCCCTTTAAAAGCAAGACAAACACCCAAACGGTTGACACCATTGGGCCTAGTGCTGGTACTACGCAAAAGAGCATGGGGACTTGGCACCAAGATACTATGCTAAGCGTCGTGTCGTAGCTAGCCATTTTCTGGTTTTTCTGGATAAGCCCTCTGATGAAAAAGTGCAAGGCACTCGCAAATAAAATAATGCCAAAAAAGGCTGTTAGAGGTGAAAAAAACAACTCGAGCAAGCTTTGATTTTTGAGAATCAGCAATTGCTCTGGGGTTACCAGCTTTTTAACCGACTCTTGGTCTTTTGCTGCGTGAACAAAGTAAAGCTGGGCTACTGAGCTAAAGAATATGCCTAGAAAAAGGCACCCAATTCCCATGATAGAAGTTCGGCGCGACACGAGCTCTGGTTTGAAATTTGAGAAAAATTGAGTAGGTGTCCTTAAAATAAGACCCATATTGGCGAATAGCGAAGGCATGCTCAAGTCATGCTCTGGTTTTGATGAATAATCAAGAGCCTTGTTACCCTGGCCTGCGCCAGTATGACAAGATGGGATCTCTAAGCCACCGCGCCTTCGCTGCCACTTAAATAGGGTTTTCTAAATGTGTTAGAGGTTCGCCTTTCAAGAGGACTCGTGAGCATTTCTGGGTCGGCTGTTTTAAATGGAGGTTCTTTGCCGAGTGGCCAAAGGAAAGAAGCTGGTGGGCGCTTATCCAAGGTTTCGGGCAAGTCTCGTTTATAAATGTAGGTCTTATTAGAGCCGGAAATTCTTGAGAGGCTTTGGGCATACTGTTCAGCAAGGAATTGAATATCTGATGCGAGGTCTGAATAGGCGTTAAAAAGATGGTACTCAAAAATGTGGTCTTGCCCGTCTCTGAACTGCCAGACACCGATGATTTTGCCATTATAAATTATGGTTCCAGCCGCATTTCCGAGAGGATCATAAACATAGTTGTAATAACTTCTCTTAATGTTTCGCTTACGGCAAATCCAACCGTTGGTGTAAGGATCAAATGGAGGCAAGAAGGCGACTTGGTGATCCTTATTGCCTGCTTGCTTAAGAGCAGGGATTCTTTCTTTTAAAATATACAAATCGTCTTTAATGCCTTCAGCGGTAACAGAAGTAATCTCGCGTCTGATATTCGAGAAAGTTCTTTCAATTTGTGCCTCGGTTAAGCCGCTCCACCAAATCATATCCTTTTTGGAGACGGGCCCATAGGTTGCAACATAACGTTTTATCAGGTGACAACGAGCTGTTTCTTGATTTTCAGACCCTAACTTAAAGTCTGGGAACCAGTTTCGTGTAAGCGCATATAGAAAGTTGTTTCCCTTCCATCCTTTATGAAAAGTTCTAACCAGTGTGCCTTGTTCACAGAGTTTCCGAATCATTAATCTTTGAGCGTTAGGTGATGGAGCTGGTGTTTTTCGGCGGTATATAATTTCGATAAGCTGTTCGTGTGACTGAGGGATCTTTATATCAGCAGCCTCAAGACGGTGCTGTGCTCTTAGTAGATCCAGCTCTGAGATGCCAGCTTCTAGCAATCGTTCAAGTGAGCTGGAGCGCAATAGCTGATTGAGGGCTCTAAAGTAGATAGGGTAGTCTATGCTTGCCATTAAGAAAAGCGAACCGCGGAAGCTGTTGGCTCTGACAAGTGTTTTGTCTGTTAGGATTGCCTCATCAAGATCACTTAATCTGAACTCAGGTCTTCTTGCTAAAATGGATAAAAATGCAATTGGATTGGCGCCGGAAAAGCCAATTCTATTTGCAAGTGCTTCCACCAATGTTTCTTGATCATCAAAGCAGATCAATGAACTGTGGTGATAGCTCTGGATTGCTTTGAGAGTAAACTTTTCCGTTCGCTGATTCATAGAAACATGGATAACGGAAAGCCAAAGTGAAACGCAAATGATAAATTAATTCGAGATGATTGATTTTACACCAAGACCACTTAATTCAAAACGGGCATTGATATTGGTGTTCGTTATCTTCCTGCTTTCAATTGGAATCGCTTTAAGTGGCCGTTCAGGGTAAATCAGCATATCCGATTAGGGACTGTTCAATGGTTGTACCAGAGATGATCGGCATTTTTTTTTACCTCTAGACCCTCTTCTGCTAAGATAACTTCACGTGCTTGTGAGTGATAAACCTCGGTAATAATTCCACTTCGATCAGGAACAAAATTGAAGCGGCCGCGTTCATTATGATTGAAAAAGCAAGCCATGCCGACTGCGGGCTCTTTGGAACCTCTTGGTGAGTAGAGATTTTGGCGCTTTGAGAAGTGAATTAGATTGGCAGTGCTCCTGAAAAAATAAGGCTGTTCGGGTGTGTTGGCGCCACCGCCGATTTTACGGTAGCCACTTTCGTCTTTATAAAAATCTTTTTCTAAAGCTTCGCGTAACCAGGGAGCGCCTGCAATCATGACTACATCCAGCGCACATAAAGGGCTACTGACTGGATTGAAGTCTGAATCAGCTTTTGAGCCAACAAGACTGTTGGCAATCTTAGCTGCTGCCTGACGTCGTTCTAAGCGGGCTGAGCTTAAAATATATCCTGTTGTTTGCTTTACCATGAGAAGTACAAATAGGCCCAAGGAGCAGTTAATAAAAGAGCATCAATTCGATCCAAGACACCTCCATGACCCGGGAGCAATGCGCCAGAGTCCTTAACCTTACATAGGCGCTTTACCCAGCTTTCAATCAGATCGCCAGCGGGTGCTAAAATGGCGCATGGGAGTGAAACCCATAAAAAATCTTGTGCTCCAAGAGGAGTTAAGAAATCTTGTAAGACAAAGGGCATCAAAACAGCGCCAAGCGTGCCTCCGAGCACACCTTCCCAGGTTTTTTTGGGGCTAATACTAGGGGCAAGTTTATGCTTGCCGAAAGCACGCCCTGCAAAGTAGGCGAAAGTATCACTAGACCAGGTGGCGATCAAAACAAGCAAGACAGCGCTGAAACTCACGTGTAATCTCAGTAAGTATAGCGAGCTAATCCCAGCAGTAATATAAAGAGTTCCTAAAATAGCCAGGGCGTACGAAGGCTTTTTTCGAACCATCCTCCAGAACTCAGCGAGGCTAAATCCAAGCATGCCTATGATGAGTACTAATAGGCCCCAGCCATTCTTATAAAAGAGCCATAAAAATCCTGGTAGAATAATGATAGCGCTTAAAAGTCTTAGAAGAAGATTCATGATGATTGTCCAAATCGGCGCTCTCGATTTTGGTAGTCTGCGATCGCCGATTTCAAGTCATTTCGGTTAAAGTCAGGCCAGTATTTATCAGTCATACAGAGCTCTGTGTAGGAGAGCTGCCACAGAAGAAAATTAGAAAGTCTCTTTTCGCCGCCGGTGCGAATAAATAGATCTGGATCAGGTAGCTCTCGAGTTTGCAGATAATTGCCCACTAGATTCTCTGAAATATCGCTCAAAGCTACTTTGCCAGCCAAAACATCTGAGCTGACATGCTTAACAGCCTCAGCGATTTCAGCGCGAGATCCATAAGCAAGCGCCACTGTTAGGTTGAGTCGCTTGCAGTCTTTTGTTTTTTCGCAAAGTGATTGGATGGTAGATTGGAGCAATTTAGGAAGTTTTTCTAACGAGCCAATTGTCCGTACGCGAATGCCTTTTTCAACAAGTTTTGAACTATCTTTTGATAGGTACTCTCGCATAAGATTCATAAGGCCAACCACTTCTTCTTTAGGGCGCTTCCAATTTTCAGATGAGAAAGCAAAAAGCGTTAAATAGGGGATGCCTATTTCTACACAGTAATCGACAATATCTTGGGCAGCATCCACGCCTGCTCGATGCCCCTCAAGCCTGCTTAAGCCTATTTGCTTTGCCCAACGACCATTCCCGTCCATCACAATGGCTATGTGCTTAGGAGGCAGATTGGTCATAGGCAGACTACCTGCCTTTGCGAACTACATGTATGAAGTCATTTGAGAAGGTGTCTATGCAGGCAGCCATTGAGCGGATACGATTGGAAAAATAGTTGTAGGCAATCACAGCTGGAATAGCTGCGACCAGGCCTGCGGCTGTGGCAACAAGAGCCTCTGCAATGCCAGGTGCCACAGTGGCTAGGCTAGCTGAGCCTCTAAGGCCAATTTCTTGGAAAGAGTTCATAATACCGACAACAGTTCCAAAGAGACCAATAAACGGAGAAGTCGATCCGACTGTGGCTAAAAAAGGCACCATGCTTTCTAGTTCTGCCATTTCAGATTGGCTTGCTTTACGCAAAATATGCTGAAAAGCGAGCTCGTCATGTGATTTGTCCTTTGAAGAGTTGACGAGCTCTCGATAACCTTGCCGAAAAACTTGAGCTAAGGGGCTTTTCTCAAAACGCCTGGACTCTTCATAGACTTGATCGAGATGTTTGATTTTCCAAAAAGAGTCTGTGAACTCTGCAGAAGTGTTATGGGCTTTTTTGAGGGCAAAATACTTAAAGAGTATGATGGTCCAGCTAACAACCGAAAACAACCCCAAAACCCCAAGCACCAAAAATGCGATGGGGCCTGCCTGCGAAATCCACGATAGACCCATATTAAACCTACTTTCCTGAGTAGTATTCCACAATCATCTGTTCGTTGACAATGACGGGGATATCTTCTCTAGCAGGTGTCATGGCGACTTTGATGTCGTTAGTTCCTTCAACAGGAGCCAAATAGGCTGGGATGGCCAAGTTGTTTGGGTCCTGACGGTTAGCTGCAATAGCTTCTTTCATCTTGGAGCTTTCATGAATACCCAAAAGTTCACCAGGTTTCACTGCGTAGGAAGGGATATCGACACGCTTGCTGTTGATTGTCACGTGTCCATGGCGAGCCATTTGGCGTGCCGCACTGATAGTAGGCGCAAAACCAGCTCTAAAAATGACGCTGTCCAAGCGACCTTCCAAAGCGGTTAAAAGAGTCAAACCTGGGTTGCCTTTGGTTCTGAAAGCTTTAGCCACATAGCGTTGTAGTTGCTTTTCGCTCAAGCCATAGTGAAAGCGCAGCTTTTGCTTTTCGCGCAAACGCTGAGCATAACCTGACAATTTACCTCTTCGACCAGGGCCATGTTGTCCTGGCCCGTAAGGTCTGCGCAGATCTGGATCGGTGCGCATCAAGCCTGGAAGAGGGGTGCCTAAGCGGCGAATAATTTTTAAACGAGGTCCACGATATCGTGCCATTTTATGTTTCTCCTAAATGCACCCTGCCGCTTATAGGATTGAAGCAATTCTGTGGGCAGAGCCTATGTGGGATACATAAGGGGTATCAAGCGATTGGTCAAGGCAGGTTAAACCCTTTGGTTCTGAAACAAAGTCCTGTAAGCAGCTGTTCTAAATTAGGAGAGGTTTGGCTATGAAATGGGTTAGATATTTGATGATTTTTTCTCTTGCTAGCAGCATCTATGCTACTCCTGAGCGCCCAACTCCGGAAGAGCTCTTTCAGGCTGTGAGAGCTGGGGATTCTGTGGGGGTGGAGAATCTTATTAGGAAAATGCGCGAGGCAGCCGGCGGTGAAGCCGTCGGCTACTTTGTGAATTCGGCTCATCCTCAAGAAGGCCCAGTTGTTAGACTGGCTACTCAGTTAAGGTATGCCGGTATTGTTGTCCTTTTGATTCAAAATGGTGCCCAGGTGAGTTTTGGTGTGCCTGCGGCTGCAGCAATCCCTAACCAGCAAGCCAATCTTGGCTTAGCCATTCGACAATTTATTGTGGCATCTCATGCGGAATACAGGCAATTACCAACTAATGCCCCAGAGCAAGAAATTAGAACTGTCGCTGCACGAATTGAAGACCGCGTGAATCAGATATTAAACACTTGGCAAAGCAGCGAACAGGTCCAAAATCAACTGGACCAAGCCTATCGAGTACTGGCGCGGATTCTAGCGCAGCTTCGTACTCGGCTGCCAGCAGGAGATTTGCTGGAACCTTGGAGATCGTTTTTGGTGCTAGATGGTGTTCCAGTTTTGGAATCGCCTTCTCCAGCTGGCTCGAGTTCTCAAGCGTTGTCTCGAACAGATTCTTTAGTTACATCGTCGCAATCGGGAAGCTTTCCTCGTTTGCCAGGGAGCGGGAATAGAGCAGCAGCATCGTTTTCGAGTGCTAGTTTGGCGAGGTCTGACCAAACTCCTAGGCAAACCCGATCACGCAGAAGTTCAGTTTCGTTCGAGGAGCCTGGAGAGCCGGCAGCACCCGTAAGAGGGTGGGTCGCTGCTCGCCGGCCAACTCGAGTGCCAGCGCCACCAGATTCTAGTGAAGCAAACCTGAGGACAGCCCTGTTCGGGAGTGGTTCGCAGCAATGACGCCTAACCTACTGCACAAAAGCTTCTTGGCTGCCGGGGCCAACGGTATCGGGTGCGATGTCTTTGACTTTTTGAGCTGAGAGTGCAATACTTTGTGTTATGGGTGTAACAACCAGCATACGTTTATCTGAGGACCTTAGGCTAGAGCTTGAGATTGTGTCTCGCCGCTTGCATCGTGGGAAAAATTGGCTCATTTCTGAGGCATTGCGTCGTTATCTTCGGAGCCTTGAAAATCCGTCTTTACAAGCCGAAGCCAGGAGACAGAGTCTATTGGTATCGAAGGGGGATACATTAGACCCATTCTGGGAGGATAACGCTGATACTCGGGGTTGGGAATGAAACTTTATAGAGGGGATATTGTCGTTTGTGCTGCTCCGGGAGACTATGGAAAACCGAGACCTGCAATTGTCATGCAATCGGATTTATTTAATCCAACCCATGCGAGTATTACCTTGTGTCCTATTACTTCTGCACTGAATGATGCACCTTTGATTCGAGTTACTCTCAAGCCAACTGCAGCCAATGGATTGAAACATCAATCTCAAATCATGGTTGACAAAATCGTGAGTATTCCAAAAGAAAAGATTAAGCAAAGCATTGGTA
>JAESQZ010000063.1 GCA_016764955.1 Deltaproteobacteria bacterium
ATCTGGCAATTTATCAATCGCCCATAGAGCCGCTTCTGGTTTGGAATAAATGGCATCCGTCATTAACATCGCCCAAATGCGAGCATACGTTAATAGAACGTTACGTGTGTCGTGATCAAAACTTGCCATCAAGACATCCAAAGCATCCTTTGTAGCCCTCAGAACATCTCGGTAGGGTACGTTGCTGAGCAATTGCTCTGGCGGGTGTCCAAATAACGTTTTGCTCGCAAGCAAGACCTGAGTTATGACCAAAGCAAGATCCGGCATTTCTTTACTGGTCCAGGGTTCTACATTACCACTCTCGAATTTTTTGCGTAACCAATCCCCGTATTGAAAGTCAAAATGAGGTGGGTAATTCCACGGGTTCACTTGCGATTTTACGACAATTAGTAACTCAATGGGTCGCTTTTGGCTCTTTTGATAGACACCGGAAATCTTCAGAATTTCACCAATTAACTTTGCTTTTTCTACAATAGTCGTGGCTCTATTTGAAATAACGAAGAGATCGATATCGCTAAACGTCTTAAGGCCACCTGCTACAGCAGAGCCATAGAGATAGACTCCCAAGAGGTCTTTCCCCAAAATACCGCCTAGAACATTCAAGCATTGGGAGATTTGCTCTTCAGTTTCGACATCATTATGGATTTGCATCATTGCCTCCTCGATCATCTCATTCCATCAAGATCAAATCGACTTTACAAGATTCCTTATGAGTTGGAAAAGTATAAAATTCGCTCTCGAATTGAGTTCTAAAATTTTCAGGGACACGCCCTAAACAATCAGGCCGCCATGCTAGATTTACCTAAGGCAAAATTTGGCCTATTCGCCTATTCAGAAACCACTTCCAATCAGTCAACATATATGTTACCATTTGAATATGGTTCATGTTCGGGAGCTTTTGTTGGAAGAGGGTTCTAGTCCATATGCAAAGTGGTTCAATGGTTTGCCTGCTAATGTGGCTGCCAAAATTACAGTATCCATACTTCGTATGCAGCAAGGTAATTTTTCGAACATTAAATGGTTTAAAGGAATTGGTGAATACAAAATTAATTTTGGTCCCGGATGGAGAGTCTATTTAGCGAAAGAGGGAGAGAAAATAATCATTTTGATTGGGGGTGGTAGCAAAACAAGCCAGAAAAAGGATATCTCTCGTGCCCTAGAGTTATGGAAAGACTATAAACATCGAAAAAGAACACATAGGAGGTGATAGCATGGTATTAACACGAGATTTTAAAGAAACTGTTTTGATTCGAGTCAAAGATGATCCTGAATTTGCCAAAGCGCTTCTGGATGAAGCGGCTACCTTATTTTTAAATGGCGATTCAGAAACAGCCAAGTTCATTTTACGTGACTTGGTTAATGCGACAATTGGGTTTGATAATCTGGCAAAATCAGTAGAAAAACCATCAAAAAGCGTCCATCGTATGCTTTCTCCATCTGGAAACCCAACCATGAGCAACTTGGCAGCGATTTTTTCAGCGCTCAAAAATTCGATGAAGGTTGAATTTTACGCACATGCGGTTTAAATCTGGGTTATGGATCCGTGCGCTGCAAGGCTTTGTGTAGAGAACAGCTGGTATAAAGATAGCCATGTTTGACGAATTAGCGGCACAAATCATGCACTTGTTAGGAAAGAAACTCGTTGTTGTCGTGGCAATTTCTGGATTCGGTGGCTCAGGCAAGTCCACCTTGGCAGACAGGCTGCGAGACCACTTTCAAGTGGCAGATACTCAAGTTGTTCGGATCGATAATCTCTATAGCCAGAATCCGCTTGGCCCTGGCATATTTGATCAAAGTGACTGGCCTCTCATTACCCGTATTCTAGAAGACGTTCGTGCAGGCAAACGACTGCAGTACCGAGGAACGGATAGCAATGGGCAGCATGTGCATATTGACGAAGCGTTGCCGCAGGTTCTTATCTTTGAAGGAGTCCGACTGCTACAGCCTGACTTAATGTCGAACTTTGACGTCAGTGTGTGGATTGACTGTCCTCAAGATTTGGCGATGAAACGTGCAAAGGCCAGAGACCGTGAGCAAGGCAATAGCGAGGAAACTGTGCTACAGTGGGATACCCATTGGGGGCCGATAGATAGAAAATATTTTGACATGTATCGACCTGATCGGCTTGCGGCGGTTGTCTACAGGTAATCCATATGAGACTCATTACGCTGAATATTTGGGGCGGTCATATACGAGAGCCGCTCATTGAATTTATTAAATCTAGGAAAGACACGGATATTTTTTGTCTCCAAGAGGTCTATCACGAGGCCCCTGAGAGCATCTGCACCTTGGATGACTTTGAGGTCAGCCTGAAGATTTTCTCCGAAATGCATGAGTTTCTCCCAGATCATGTTCCATTTTTTAGACCAGTTCTGGCGAATTCTTATGGAATTGGCATGCTTGTGCATAAGCGGCTAGATGTCGTTGGGGAAGGCGAGGTTGGCATTCACCACAATCCGAATTGCATTGGCCGTGGCCCGGCGCATTCAAGAAAGCTGCAATGGCTACGATGCCGAAGTGCTAACCAGGACTATGCGGTCATGAATGTCCATGGCTCATGGAATGGACGCGGGAAAACTGACTCGCCCGAAAGAATCGCCCAATCGAAATCAATTCGTGAGTTTATGGATACACTCCAGATGCCAAAAGTATTGTGTGGCGATTTTAATCTCAGACCTGACACGCAAAGCATGGAAATCCTCGAAACGGGTATGACTAATTTGATCAAGACTCATCAAATCAAATCGACGAGAACCAGCTTCTACGATAAAGAAGAGGGGTTCGCCGATTATGTTTTAACGTCGCCGGAAATCATGGTTAAGCACTTCGAAGTTCTTCAGGATGAAGTCTCTGATCATGCACCGTTGTTAGTAGATTTTGTTTAAGATGAAATATCACCGAGCCACCGACCGATACGGCCTGTATGCCGGCCGTGTCCTCAAAATATAATCAATCTGCGTCGCTGGCGGCCTATTTGGATATGAAATACCAAATAATGTCGAGTCTGGATTGTCGACTCTGGCGCTGTGTGGTTTGCCAGTTTCGC
>JAESQZ010000064.1 GCA_016764955.1 Deltaproteobacteria bacterium
AGGCTTGGAAGATTTTTTGTTTGGTACCATCTTGTCGATAGATTGGGATTCAATATTGCCTCCGGGTATGCAATTGGTATCCCTCTCCCCTTGAGGGAGAGGGACTAAGGGTGAGGGGTTCACTGGTTAAATGCATACATGACAAATCCCTATCTTAAAAAAAATGCTCGTCAACTACGGAACAAACAAATTACAGCAGAGCAAACCTTATGACTCGGTTGCTAGTTTTACTCTTATCATTTTCGCTCAGTGCCTCAAATCACACTGTCACAGATTCTCCTAACTGCGATGTCAGCCGCTATCTGCTTTTGAGCGCGTCGATTACAACGTTGCTGGGTGTTTATCCGTTAGCTAAAACTTGGCTACTGGTTCAAGAAAAAGGATCTCATGCTTTTGAGCCGATTAATCATGCTGAGTATGAGGAGTATGGTTATTATGCTTTGGATGTTGTGCGTGTCCCCGTTCAAAGTGAGCGGCATTGGTTAGCGGCGGCTTTTGTGCCGATGACACTGAGTCAGATTTTGGGCTTAGCTAGCTTTGTGGATACTTACGCGCATGCTCAAGCATGCCCACAAAATGTGTTGTACTATTTGTCGGCAGACTTGTTTGTGGTTAGTTTGGCTGTAAAGCTTATCATGATACCGTTTGTTGTTCGGGCGTATCGGAATCATGAGTATTACGAGATTGTTTCGTTTAGTTTTGTAGAAGGGTTTCCAGTTTTAGCCATGTTGTTAGGTTTTATTGGCTTTGGATTGGATGTGAAGTGAGGTGAGAATCTTTGTCATGCTGGCGAAGGCCAGCATCTAGGTGTGTAGACCCTGGCCTGCGCCGGGGTGACTTGCGAAGAATCAACCCTCCGGAATCAACCTGGCTTCTCGCATAGCACGTACCATACGGGTCACCCCAATGCCGCCGCCGAAGCGTAGAATCATGGGGAGCGATAGATATTCATCTAGCTCTGCCATGACGCGCTCTTTGCCAAAGACCCTAAAAAGAGTTGCAGAATATTCACCTTCTGAGACGGTGTTAAAATGGTGACGCATCTCGTCAATATTACAAGAACGCTCAGCTGAACCAATAGTCTCTTGACCATACAAAATCACATCGATTTTAGCGAAAGTCCCATCGTTAGAGTCTTTCATATTCCAAAATGGCTGGGTTCTTCCAGGGAAGCGCTCTAAGCTGATGCTAGGGCCCAGCTCGCGAGCCATCTGCTCTTCTTGCTCTGGCTCTAGAATCGGCGCATCATATTTTTTGCTCATCTCTTCGTATTGAACACGCTTAGGTGCTGCAAAACCTAGATGCTCACACAATTCGGTTTCGAGTTTTTGCAGCTCATTAAAGTCACCGTGTGATTCAAATTCAAACATGGGGAAGATTTTGTCGTGTCGGCCAGGGATCGGATTTGGCTCGTTTCTATAGCTGGTGGAAATGCAGAAATAGCCTTTGGCATTAGGGTTTTTCAAAAGCTCATACTCTAGCCACATTTGGCCTGTTTGAGGCAATGGAAAGGCTGTATCCATCTGATAAAGCGTGAGTGTTTTCGGGTCTTCGCAGGCGGCTAAAATTGACCGCCTGGCTTGGCTGGGGACTTCTATGAAGCCTTTTTTGTCAAAAAAAAACGCCCTTAAGCGGGAGATCGCGTGGCTATATCCGATGGTGTCTTGCATATACACTCCTTTTTGGTTTTAGGCTTTAGTCTATCTCGACGTTACTGTAGAATGGAATTGGAGTGAATACAATCGGGATTTTGACGTGTTTTTAAACCCCATTGACAGAATTATCCCAATTTGGGACCTAATTAGCTTGCTCGGCACCCGTAGCTCAGCTGGATAGAGCATCAGACTACGAATCTGGGGGTCAGAGGTTCGAATCCTCTCGGGTGCGCCATTTCTAAATTTACACTTTTTCGTAGTACACAGGGGTGCTGCCAATGGCATCCATCAGTGGTCTTCTTGCCTGAACAGCTACACAGGCGGCTAACCAAGCTAATGTTGCAGGAATAATGCTGACCCAACTAAACCCTAGAGCAATATCTAGATTTCTGCCAATTGGGGCGGGATTGAGTTTAGCAATTAATAAACTAGTTCCTTCTACAATCCAGCTTGCGTAATATATATTGCGCAATGCGCTTGCGAATTGACCTATGTTGCTATTAGCCTCTTCCACTAATGTGACTGCGGAAAGCTCTGTGTTAAGGATTCCGACGATTATCAAGATGGTGTTGACGAAGCCCAGCCAGGCCGCGAATGCGCCAGTCAATTCTGCACATCGCAAAGCCCAGTCCGCATGTGCTGTTCCATCAATTTTTGTTGTGGCATTTAGTTGATTAACTGCCTTGCTACTATACCAAGCACCCATGGCCTGCATGGTAGCGGCAGAAAACCCTAAACCTGCGGTTGCGAGGGTCCAATAAGGCCACGTGGGGCAGGAAGTAGTTGCTTTCAGGGGTGCTGTGTAAATGAGTGGAAGAATGCAAAATAGTACGATACGAAGTGGTTTTATCATATATCTCAACGTTTCGAATAACAATCGAAAGCGCCGGCGTTATTCCCTGTTTGCAAAATAAACAAATACTGTATTAAATATGCGCATTTAAAAATATTTATTTTGCAATAATTTCCATTGTTTCATATGCTGAATTTTCGCATGCAGCTGCCCAAGGGCATAACCAAAGAGATGCTTCGGAGTATCTGCGAAACATAACGGGCACAGCAAGAGCTAGTTAGGCGCTTGCTTGTGCTGAGGCAAAATACCGCTCAGCCTTACCAGTTGATTTATTGGGCTCAATACTTAGCTTCTTGAACAGCTTCTCAAGATCAGCCTGCGCCAGTTTGGGCTCTAGTGACTCTGGAATCTCTAACTCTACTTCATAATCGATCCGCCCATTACCAAAATTTGTCGCATCGACTTCAAAATCCAACTTATGTTTGCCAACTTTGTGAGGAATACGAGTGCGGGTATTTTGAAACGAACCAACCAGGCCTAGAGGCTCTGTTGTAACGGCTTGTATTCGCTTCAGCAAAGAAAGACGTGTTTCTTCTTGCTCAGCTGATTCTTTTTGAAACCAGGCACGTAAATAATCAGTAGCATCTAGCTTTACATGTAAAAACGTATTGGCGACTTCGGTGTCGACATAATGTTCCCACTCGTCGTGAATGGAGATTAAGTTTGTGCTGGATCCC
>JAESQZ010000065.1 GCA_016764955.1 Deltaproteobacteria bacterium
TATTTACCCCTCTCCTCTTGGGAGAGGGAGATTTTGGCTTGCCAAAATCGGGTGAGGGTTTGGCCGCCGCCATCCTAACCCGCCTCATCGCCAACAAACGCTGGATCTTCCGCATCATGACGCACCCAGATTATCGCCGGCAATCTCTTGCACAGCAATTGCTCACCGCACTTCCCAACAAACCAATCTGGCTCGAAGTCAGCTGTCTCAATGCCGGCGCCATTAAATTCTACGAACAAACTGGATTTGAATTAGTCAGCATTCGGCCAAATTATTATCCAGAGGATGCGCTGGTGATGAAACGCTCAATATAGCCGAGCATTCGAAGGACAATAGAGATTATTCGATCGTTTTTCACATTTATGATAGGGAAAGGCGAACATTTCACCATTCTCTTGGAAAATCCATATGGGGTCATTGGCAGACTTAAGAGTGCACCGTGACGCTTCAAATAAATAACCACCGTCCACACGACCGCCTTGAACTGCCCAAGGCAACGAGATCAAAAAAACGAAAACTTTTAGCATCGTATTGATTATATTAATCAAGTCACTTTTTTGGCAGCAAAATAATGTTCGTCATGCAGGGAGCATAGCGACGCGGCAGTCTAGTTCCCCGCCAACTGATTCCCAGACACGAATTTATGAAGAATACTACCAATTAATGTTTGGTAAGATAGACCTTCTCGTACAGCGATTTGTTTAAGCCCATCCAAATCATGGCTTGACATTCGAATATTAATTCGAGCATCTTTCTTCATGAATTGCGAAGCTGCTCTTTGCGCAATTTGTATTTCCTGCTTCGAGCTAGGAGCACTTTTCCACTCACCACGTTCATAAGAATCCAATAATTCTTGCTCTTCTGAGTCTAATTTTAATTTCTTCACCATTTTTCACCCTCCTTTTCCAAGGTACCGCGCAGTTGCTTTTCTACTCGGAATAATTGTCTTTAAAAAAATAAAATCCTTGTCCCGTACGAACGGAACCAGGTAGGCATATTCTTGAACCCGGACAACATAGATCTTCTGATTGGGATACTTTTGCTGATTTGGGTGTGCCTCAACTGCAAGAATATGGTTTTCATCCAACATCGGAATAATTTCTTCAAAGCCGATCCCCCGCTCTGCCCTTAGCTTGTCGCTTTTTTCAAGGTTGAAACGGAACTCAACTTTCTTAGCCATAGACCTATTCTATGACATTGTACATACTTTGTCAACGAAATTAAACCCGCTCGCAGTGGCAAGCGTTTCAATTCCCCCTCTCCACTTGGTGGAGAGGGGGCTAGGGGGTGAGGTTATACCCGCTCGTAGTGGCACTCTTGCAAGATTTGCCTGATGCGTTTGAGTTCATCTTTACGCATTGGGTTAAGTTTGGCTTTGCCTCGAGAAAACTCTAAAACACCCATATCTTGAAATAATAAGAGTGCATTGCCCACCAATGACTTGCTGACAATCTCTGGATAATCACTGGACCCACTCAAAGCAGCCTCGCGCAAAGCTTCTAGCAGGTGGCTTATCAAAGCTTTTTTGGTGGATTTCTTACGCACAGCTGACTCTAGCTTCTTCGCACAGACCCAATAAGCGTCGATAAAATTTGAAAGCAAATTGGCAGCAAAGAAAAGTTGTTCATCAGACTCTCTGGAATCTATCAAACAAACGCGATCCTGAACCCTGGCAACTAATCTAGCCTCGACAGCACGATTTAAATTTTTCTCAAAAATCTCCTCAAATTTCTGACCAGGCGGGTAGTTAAACTCAAACTTAAATATCTGGCTTAAATTCTTCGCCTTTTTCTCAACCACACTTCGTTTAGCAGATTTTCGGCGAGAGCTACCACAAGACACTCGAAAAGCAGTCGCCATAATGGCATCAGCCACAAAGTGATGAAGCAAATTATTTTTATAGTAATCAAGAGAAAGAGCATTTTTCTCTAAAACCCGATAATAGGTTCTACGACCAGCCTGCTCAGCTACCAGTGTGCCCTCTTCGACCAATTCAGCCAGGTGAGACTCAAGATTAGGCTTGGGGATATAAATATACTTAGCGATTTTTCGAACAGACCACTCTAGTTGGCCTTTTGAAAGAATACGACGTTTGGAAGCAAGTAGTGCTGTTGCAATCAAAGATACCGGCGTAATCACCGTGCAACGATTTATGCCTGATATAATTTGATGCGCTAGTAATTTTACAAGATGCTTGTGGTCACCCTCATGAGTTTCATAAAATTTAGAGAAAGAAATCGGCTCGTCAAAATTAACAAAGACTCTGCCATAGCGTTTGCGCAAAAGTTTCATCGAACTTAGGAGTCCACGAGCACTCTCTTTTTCCTTCTCAGCCCCTTCAAGTTCACGTCTAATTGCACCCGCTTCAACCAGTTTTTCATAAGAAATAGAGACCGGGATAAAAGTCGCCTCTGATAAATTAGGCTTACTTAGGCAGTCTGCCATAATCGACAAAAGTCCTAATTTTGGTGGCAAGGTTTTTCCGCTTCGGCTACGCCCGCCTTCAATGAAAAACTCTTGCGTGTAACCCTCTCGTAGGAGCCGCTTAATATAAGCTTTCACCACTTGGGCATATAGTGGGTCTCCTTTAAAACTGCGCCGAATAAAATACGCGCCACCACGCCGGAAAATCGTACCAAACGGAAAGAAAGCCATATTATCGCCGGCAGCGATATGCGGCAACATCAAGCCTTCCCAATATAGTATTTGGCTCAAGACCACATAATCCATATGGCTTCGGTGAGCAGGCACTAATATCACAGGGCCTCTTTGAGAAGCCTCTTTTATCTTAGCAATGTCAGAAGGTTTCCAAACAATACCATCATAAATGCGATTCCAAATCAGACTTAAAAACTTGTCCATTGTATGAATCACATCAATATCGAAATGCGCTACCATTTCCGAAAACATCTGCTGCGCCTTCTTTTGCAATTTCGAGCTTGGCAAACCTGTTTGCGCCTCGATATTGGCCATGAAATTCTGAAGATCATTGTCCCGCAATGCATCTTGCTTCAAGCGTTTATGACCCTTAGCAGGTGGGCCATAGTAGGTTCTCTCCAGCACTTTAATACGCTTCAGCAAAATGCCCCGCACTTTTCGAGTGAGAACATCCTCTTTTGCATTAGGATATAGCTCACAAAAGACTTTTAAGTTAAGTGGTTCTGCCGTAACCCATCTACAAGCACCGCGAACAAGCATAAGCCTAAGCAAAAGCCTAATAAACCCCGGCTCTCCACGTGAGCCGAAAATCTTATCCATGGCACTGGACTTAAGTGTTGGCGAACGAGCCCCTACCACCAAAATATGAGGCACCAAAAAAATAGGCTGCTCAAGCGTCTTTTGAAAGCGAATCAAAGTCCGAATATAATCCTGCCTGGCTCCCTTTTGAGATGACCAGGCAGTATGCGGCAACCGCAGAAAAAACTCAATTGCGCCACCACCCAACTTAATTGCCCTTAAAAGAAGCGAGACTTTAGAGGCTGACTTAAACGCACTAAAACTAAGCGTTGGAAGCTTAAAGTGCTCGATGGTTTTTTTAAGAATCCAATGCAGCAGGATACTCTTCGAACGGTGCACATAGGCAACCACACCCTCGTTACCTAATTCATTAATTCGAACTGTTTGTTCTTCAGAATACTTAATTTTGTTGAACATCATCAGATTTTGCAGACTTTGACACAACAGGGACTTGCTGAAAAGAGGA
>JAESQZ010000066.1 GCA_016764955.1 Deltaproteobacteria bacterium
ACTGTCAAGTTAAGCACTGTGTTTTGAATCATGTGATAATCTGGGCATGAAAATACATATTTGTACTCAGGATATCGTTATCCACCTCAGATCATTAGTCACGCCGTATGGCTTTATTACCGATTCACACTAAGTTTCAGAGATATAGAAGAATTATTGGCTGCCAGAGGCATTAGCGTTAGTTATGAAACTATTAGAAACTGGTGTTTAAAGTTCGGGCAAAAATACTGTCATAGCTTAAGGAAAAGTAGGGGACAATTAGGTGACACCTGGTACCTGGATGAAGTTTTCATTAAGATCAATGGCGTCCAATATTACCTTTGGCGAGCAGTCGATCAAGACGGTGATGAGCTGGATATTCTAGTTCAGAAACGACGAGATAAACGGGCGGCCAGGCGTTTCTTTAAGAAGCTACTTAAAGGACAGCAAACCGTGCCACTGAAAATAATCACCGATAAGCTAAAAAGTTATTCAGCGGCGAAAAGGGGCCTAATGCCTGGCATAGAGCATTCAACTAGACAGTATGAAAACAACCGTTGTGAGTTATCCCATCAACCGACCAGGTGCCAGGAACGACAGATGAGAAGGTTTAAATCTCAACATCATGCCCAACGTTTCTTAAGTTGTCATGGGGTTATAAATAACCTGTTTCGACTAGGACGCCATTTGATGAAAGCATGTCATTATCGAATTCTACCTGGCCGAGCGTTTGCCGAATGGGAAAGGGCAAGCTGTATCCAAAATTCAGTGTAATGGTGACGCTGCTTCTTAACGCTATCTAGATTCGATAAGTTGACAGTTCCGACAATACCATTAAAAGAGTATGTTTTGGATCGATTCATCCTGAATAAGGCATTGTTTTTACAATTTAGACTATATAGATTAAACTGACCCAAAGTTCATTCTTACATTAATAACAACGGTAGTAAAAAAACGTGCGTCAGTTATGGAAAATAAAAATTTACTCAAGCCCCTTATTCATTTTCGTCGTCCTATCGGCATTAACCTCCACTTTTGCTATTTATCTCGATTTTATTCAACTAAAAGCTGACTTTAACGATGAGGCGGCTCGATTTTATCGGGTAATTAATGAAAGAACAAACCAGAACGAAACGGTCTTAAATGGTTTTGCCGCGCTGATGAACGTACTCGAAAAGGACGACTACGAAAAGCTAAGGCCTTATGCCAGAGAAATGCTGAAGACTTATCCCCATATTTTTGAGTTGGGAAACGTCGCCCGTGTAGGCTATTCTGACGTTGAGAAATTCGAATCAAAAATGCGTCTCAATAAATACCGAGATTTCAAAATCAAAGAGTTTGATTTTGATAACGATAGGAGATGGATGCCAGTTGGAAAGAGGCAAATTTATTACCCAATAGTATTTCTCGAACCTGAGCTTTCCCAAAATGTTCCTAATCTTATTGGTATGGATGTTGGCGTCTCCAAAGGATTTAAATCTGCGCTGCAGAAGGCCATCGATACTGGAGAAATTGTTGCGTCAAAGTCTTTTAGTCGAATTGAAGGCGGCAGAGGTTATGTTCTCTTTAAAGCTACTTACCAAACTATCAACCCCCCATCAACGACAGAAGCTAGACGAACAAAAGTAGATAGAGTGGCTTCATTGTTGGTTAGAGGAGAATATTTGGTCAAACAAGAAGAAATTCCGAGCGGCTATAATGTGATTATTTATAATACTGAAAATATCCCCAGGGACATAGAAGGCAATATCTTCAAGAATATATCATTTGAAAGCTCTGATAAGCCCAAATCCCGGTTTCCTCGATTAGAATATAGTCAAGAGATGAATAACAGTGGACAACCATTCATAATAAAAATAATTTTTCAAACTGGATTCGAACAAATAAAAAACACATCCCTCGCTTTATCTATCGCGTTTTCATTATTAATGTCAATATCATTCTTTTTTTATTCCAGGAGAAAAATGGAAAAGGCGAGTTCTTTAAGAGCGGTTCTCGATGAAAGAAAAAGAACCAAAGTCACCTTAGAATCGATTAGTGACGCGGTAATAACAGTCGATATTAATGGTGTGATTAAAGATGTTAATCCTGCTGGTTGCCGTCTGTTAAAAAACGATATAAGTCAGCTTAAAGAACAGAAATTAAAAAACGTATTGATATTAAGTTTTGAAGATTCCGATGAAACCTTTGCTTATGATTTTAAGGAATGTCTAATTAAACAAACTCAATATTCATATAACAACAGTTTGGTGTTGCGCGTAGGCGAGCGGCAAATTGCGATTGAAGATATTGCGTCGCCAATGATCTCACTCGATGGATCTACATTAGGTGTCGCCCTGGTGTTGAGGGATGTTAGTCAACAGCGAATGTTGACAGGGAAACTGGAGTATCAAGCCACTCACGACCCATAAACTGAATTATTCAATCGACGTTATTTTGAACTTAAATTAGAACAAGCGGTTGTCTCTGCAAAAACTGAATCA
This sequence comes from Deltaproteobacteria bacterium, assembly GCA_016764955.1. Classification (GTDB taxonomy): domain Bacteria; phylum Myxococcota; class UBA727; order UBA727; family JABDBI01; genus NORP243. Next base: position 2,463 of record JAESQZ010000066.1, read on the forward strand.
GTAGAGCATGCGCTTATTTATATTGACCTCGATCGATTTAAGTTTGTTAATGATACCTGTGGTCATGCTGCAGGGGACGAATTGCTCAAACAACTTTCCAACCTGATGCAAACACATATTCGTAAAAGTGATGTTCTTGCACGACTAGGAGGGGATGAATTCGCATTGTTATTGTTGGACTGTGATAAGAAGTCTTCGCAAAAACTATCACAAGAACTGTTAGATAAAGTTCAACATTTTTGTTTTCAATGGGATGGCAAAAACTTTGAAATTGGCCTAAGCGCCGGAATGGTTTATATTGATAAAAATACTCCAATGTCTTCTCTGCTGATGAATGATGCAGACAACGCCTGTTATATCGCTAAAGAAAAAGGAAGAAATCAAATATACGTGGCGCTGCCCGGCGATTCAGAAGTAAGCCGAAAAAAGGGTACATCAAGGACAGTACAGGACATTAAGGAAGCAATGGCGGCGGATCGATTGGTATTATACGCACAAGAGATCCGGCCCGTTAACAAAGTTAATCAGAATGTTGAAATTTATGAAATATTGATTCGCATGCGGAGCATTGATAATAAGCTGATTCCCCCCATGGCATTTATACCGATCGCTGAACGTTATCACTTTATGAATTTAATTGACCGTTGGGTAGTTGAAAATGCTATTCACAGATTAGATATCTATCATCAAAAACATAACACGCCGGATATTCACTTACATATTAATTTGTCTGGACAATCAATCTCAGATGCCGAATTTTGTAATTATGTGTGCGATTTGATAAAAGCGAACCAACATTTATGCCATAAATTATGTTTTGAACTAACAGAAAGTGCCGCTGTTAGCAATTTACGCAAGGCCTGTGATTTTATGGCTGACCTTAAATCATACGGTTGCAAGATAGCCTTGGATGATTTTGGTAGCGGTCTTAGTTCATTCGGTTATTTGAAAAATATTCCTGTCGACATTTTGAAAATCGATGGAAAATTCGTCAAAGGCGTAATCGATGATCCCGTCGACTTTGCAATGATTAAAGCAATTCAGGAAGTCGCCAATATTATGCAGCTAGAAACCGTTGCTGAATATGTAGAAAATAAAGAGATACTTGAAAAACTGGCTGGTATAGGAATAGATTTAGTCCAAGGATATGGCATTGGTAAACCTTTTCCTCTCGAATCCCTTTTTAAGGAATGAAATGATTTCTAGAGAGGGAGTACTCGACAACTCAAAGTACGTCACTTACTTCGGATCTTTTTAGGGCAGCTAATAATATCGGTAAGGGCCTGCTTGACAAATTTGAAGCCAAATTTTTCACTAAAATAGGCCCGACAGATATCAATTTTTGGCTTATGTTCTCTGAACAGCAATGATGAGGCTGTGCGCTTAGCTAGTAATCCTGACTATAACTCTTGCCCACATTCAATCTGCAAGTGCACCACACTCATCCCGGTATGCCTCGTAAGGCGTTTTGTAACCCAAACATTTTCGTGGTCGATTGTTGAGCAGTTTTTCAACTCGAATTATTTCACCATATGTGAGTGATTCAAAGCAAGTACCTTTAGGAAAAAAACGTCGAATTAACCCGTTCACTTGCTCAACAGATCCCTTCTCCCAGCTATGGTAGGGTTCACAAAAATAGGATGTTATTTCCAGTTTGTCGTTGGTTTTCTGATGCAGAGTATTTTCAGAACCGTTGTCATAAGTGATGCTTTTCAAGAATTCATCAGAGTAATTTTTCAATCGACGCACGATGGTTTTGTGGGTTAATTTAGCTGTTTTATCTTTAATAAAACTAATATGTACTAGCCGAAGTTTTCTATCCACCAATACATTTAAACCGCATTTGCGATCAGACGAAACAATCGTATCGCTTTCCCAGTGCCCACACTGTGTTCGGTCGTCAGCTTCAATGGGGCGCTCTGCAATCGCAACTCGATCCTTAATACGCTGTGGCTTAGAACGATAAGGGCGTTTCACTCGGCGCTTAGCATGCTTTCTTGGAAGGTACTGGATCAACTCTGGAGCTTCCAAATAAACATACTGGTAAATTGATTCATGGCAGACATAATTCTCAGGTTGTTTGAGTTTTAGTCGTCCAGAAATCAACTCAGGAGTCCAACCGTTAGACAACTTTTCAGTGACATAACTGCGTACAAACTCACTCTTTAATCGAAACCGGCGAGCCCGACGTTTTAAGCGAAATTCATAACGTTCCTGTGCGCCTCTAGCAGAATAACCATCATTGGGAAGCCAATAATTTCGTCGTAATTCACGACTAATCGTTGTGTGACTTCGCTTCATTCGTCGAGCCATCTCTCTAATGCTAAGTTTATCTTTTTTCCACCAAAAGATTAACGTCCTTTCTGAATGGTTTAAATGATTGTATTTCTGGCCCATTTCTCATCCTCACTCTACTTTATTGATAGATTATGAATAATAACAGGACGAAATGGTGCACTTGATTTTAGAATGCGGGATGGAACACCTATTTTGTTGCTGGTCAATACAGGTCATCCGATTGATTTTGAAAAGGCACAAAAATCGGGAGCAGATGGCATCGGTCTTTACCGCACCGAG
>JAESQZ010000067.1 GCA_016764955.1 Deltaproteobacteria bacterium
CGAATCCCCAACAGTTTCAATTGGGTATGGTGTTATAGCCATAAGACCTAGGGCGATTGAAGTAAGTAAGTCCATAGACTTAAATACACTTCAGACGCCCAGAATGTTTCTAGCGCAGCATAAAGAAGATCGTAATGGCCAGCGTAATAAAGACAGGAGCTTTGACATAAGGGAAGCCAAATAATTTGTAGCCCAGGTTGGTGAAAGCCAGCATGATCAAAGCAGGGTAGCAGGCTACTACGATTGGGACGATCAAAGTCATGATCTGCATGAAGCCCAAGTTGGTCATGAGGCCACTCAAAACAGTCGTGACTGCCAAAGCTGGTATATAGCCAATGCGGCCTCTGAAGATTGTCTTATGCAAGTACTCGGCGAGCACGGTGGTCAAAGCAAGCGCAGTAACTACGCAAGAAACCGCTACGGCTGCATTGGTGAGCATGCCGCCTTGAGGGCCCAATATATAGGGAGCCAGAGCATTTAAAAGTTCATAACGATTTACGTCTGCGACACTGGGCCCATGAAAAGAAGCTACCAAGCAAAAGCCGGTATAAACCAAGCCTAAAAGCAAAGCACCAATGCTGCCGGCCTTGAGTCCTTCGAACGCGATTGCTTTATAATCGCTCTCATCCTCCATGCCTCGTTTTAGGCTTCGTACAATTAGCCCAGAGAAGAAGATCGTACCTAAGAGGTCCATCGTGCCATAGCCTTCTGTCATACCCTTAAGAACTAAGCTTTCAGGGGAGACATCAACCAGTGTGGGGTTTCCTTGAACCCATAAAATTCCAACTACAATAATTGCCAGCAGCAGGCTTAGTTTGAGTGGGCCCAAGTATTTACCAATTAGCTCAACCACCGAGCTTTGCTTAAAGGCTAAGAAGAAGATAAGTGTGACTGCGCCTGCCCCAAAGTAAGCAAGTGGCAAATCTGGAAAATACCACTTGGTGGCTGAGTAAGCGATGTTGATACATCTCGGGATCGCGCCAAAAGGGCCGATTAGCACCATGCATACCATAGTTAGTATGACACCTGGGATTAGGCCGGTTCTACCTAGGAACCTACGGTAGTCTCCATCGTAAAGCATCATAGAGATTAAGCCGAGCAGGGGAACCAACACGGCAGTAAGGCAAAAGCCGAGTATGGCCCAGCCGACCATGCTACCGGCCTCCCTTCCTAAAGCTAATAGAAAAATCACATTGCCAGCTCCAAAAAGCATGGCAAACATCGCAACCCCAGCAGATACGGTCTTAGACATAAGGTGGTCTACTCTATACGAGTGGGCTCATATTGCAAATCGGGGGCCCTAAGGGGTTGGAAACAGATGTCTTTGTCATCCCTTCTTGAGCCGGGATCCAGCAAAACTAAGCCGAGTCTTCATGCGACTATCTGTCACGTGGGTAGCGTAATCAGGGCATTACTAACTGACTAGTCGGCTCCTGTGCTGACTTTATGAGAGGCAAAATTTTCCGCGCCTCTTTTTACTTCTTCAACCAATTCTGTAGCGCTTAAATACCCGTCAAATATATAGGGATCATCTAGGATTACAGGAGAAAGTTTGTTTTCTATCAGCAGCTTATTGAGCAAAACAAAAACAATGGTTCGCTGGTTTCCATCAGGAAAGACATGGGCGATTTCTAAAGCGCGACATAAGCGCACAGTCGCTAAGAGTTTTTCGTTTTCAGTTGTGGCTGAACTGATTGAATCATAATACTTTTGAATGTGATGTTGAAGCACGGTTTCTTGTTCCGCTCGGGTTCCTGCTAGATTAGAGCCAATACAGCAGCGTGCAGAATTCCATATTCCCAAATAATGACTATTTGGGTCAACTGATGCTGGGTTTACATGAGTCATTGGGCCAACTAAATTCTCGGATTCCCATTCAGCGCGAGCATCTGCTGTAACAGGGGGCGGATTTCTATCATTATTATCCGCTGACACAGTAGAACGATTTCCAACATGCCCAGATGCTAATCCGTATATGAATGCGCCACCCTCCATACTACGTTGAAGCAATCTACCCCCTGCTCTAACACCAGCTACACATAGATCATGAAGCCTAATAAGTTCAGAAACATATAGGCGCCGGCCTAAAGTAGATTGGATATGAGAAAATGCTTGCTCCATGCCTGCCCGATAGCCTGGCTCATCTTGATCAAAGGTATCAGCGTTCGCGCCCCCTAGTTGCCGTTTTCGGTCAATAAACATGCGCCACTGCTCTGTTTGAGGAAAGTCTTTAAAAGCAGTGTTCCATTGGGCTGAGGATGCTTCAGCCGCCGCAGGTGAGATTGGCGGTTCCGGTGAGGTTGTTGGTGGCTGAGGCACTTTAAACACCAGGTGGAAGTTGAACTTCGGCTGATAGTCATCACATTCATCATCAAAAGCGATAATGGTCTGCCCTCCCGTGAGGTCTTCAGGTTCGGTTAAGGGCTTCTCTAGGTCTTTTTGTACATCTTGTGCTTCGTGCAAATCTGACGGGCCTTTTGGCTTATCTATAGGGGACATATTTCTATTGTTTTATCATGACTTACTGCTTTGACGCTCTAGAAACCCTGCTTCAAAACGAGATGAGGTTGCTAAGAGTGAACGCCCCAATCCGCCGATCGCCTGATATCATCTAACTCGCCGACGCTGCTATAGGTGATCACAGTTGCGGAAGAAATCGATCACTTCACGCGTATTTTAAAGAGGCGATCAGGGGTCGAGGCAATTCTAAACCTTCACAAGCCACTGATTTATCTGGGATTTTAAGAAAGGTGAATCTTTTTTGGACTTTAGGGTTGACGTTTAAGCCTAGCCGAGTATTATCCAACCTCACTTTGCCAATGGCGGGCCGTCAGTCGGACGAGTCTCCCCGGCAGAGTCATAAGACTCTAAAAGCTCTCTGAAAACTAAATAAGAAACCGAATAAAAAACATGAAGCGTCAAATTCCTAACAAAGGGAATTAATAAAGTCAGATAAAAGTTAAGCCAAGATTTAAAGTGGAGAGTTTGATCCTGGCTCAGAACGAACGCTGGCGGCATGCTTAACACATGCAAGTCGAACGGGATTCAGGGGGCTTGCTCCTTGATGAGAGTGGCGCACGGGTGAGTAACGCGTGGATAACGTATCTATTGGTTCAGGATAACTTGCGGAAACGCGAACTAATACTGGATAAGTTCTTTTAAAGTTCGCTTTGAAAGAAGAAAGCGGGGCAACTCGCGCCGAATGAACGGTCCGCGTCCCATCAGCTTGTTGGAGGGGTAACGGCCCACCAAGGCAACGACGGGTAGCTGGTCTGAGAGGACGACCAGTCACACTGGGACTGAGACACGGCCCAGACTCCTACGGGAGGCAGCAGTGGGGAATATTGGTCAATGGGCGAAAGCCTGAACCAGCAATGCCGCGTGAGTGATGAAGGCCTTCGGGTTGTAAAGCTCTGTCAGAGGGAACGAAAAAACCGGGTTAACCCCCGGGCTTGACGGTACCCTCAAAGGAAGCACCGGCTAACTCTGTGCCAGCAGCCGCGGTAATACAGAGGGTGCAAGCGTTATTCGGAATAGCTGGGCGTAAAGAGCATGTAGGCGGAATTATAAGTCAAAAGTGAAAGCCCCTAGCTCAACTAGGGAACTGCATTTGATACTGTTTTTCTAGAGTGCCGGAGGGGATGGCGGAATTTCCGGTGTAGAGGTAAAATTCGTAG
>JAESQZ010000068.1 GCA_016764955.1 Deltaproteobacteria bacterium
CGATCAAATACGCACTTGGATGCACGAGACTCAAACTGGCGACCGCGCAGAACTCACAGATATCCCCGAAGACTCCCCTTGGTGGGCAGACTTAAACGCCAATGCCGACAGCTGCCTCGGCCAAAAGTGCCCTCTCTTTTCAGATTGCTTCGTCACGAGGCTAAGACGCAAAGCTCAAAGCGCTGATGTCTTGGTCGTGAACCATGCTTTACTTTGTGCTGACCAACGCAATGAAGATGGCTTTGGGCAAATTATCCCCGATGCCGAAGTTTGGATTTTAGACGAAGCCCATGCCTTAGAAGACGTCGCCACCAATAGCTTTGGCATTGAAGTAACTGGCCGGCAAGTACGTTATTTGGCTCGTGATTTACAAGCAGCAATACCGCATATCCCCAATCATAATCATACCCAGTACAACCAAGCACTCGAAATACTTTTGCCAGCTTTTTTGAGAATCTGCGAACACTTCGGGCAAGCAGAGTCCCACGAAACGCTCAAAACTCTCAAGCCTGAACTCATGTTCTTAGAAGTAGCTCTAACAAGCGCCAAGCAAGACTTGCTCGCACGGCGTGTCGACAAGCTTACAACTAACTTGCACTTCATGCTAAGCGAGCAAGCAAAAGACTCAGGCTATGTGATTTTTGCTGATCGAGATAACCGCGGCATGACTTTGCGCGCAGCGCCGATAGAACCTGCTCAAATATTAGAGAAAACCCTTTGGGAAACTGAAAACCCAGTTGTACTCACCAGCGCAACGTTGGCGATTCAAAACAGTTTAGAATCTTTTCAAAAGCGTTTAGGATTAGAAAACTGCGATGGGCTAATCTTAGAAAGCCCTTTTGATACAAAAACCCAGTCAGCCCTTTATATCCCCCAAAATTTCAGCAGCCTCGATAAAGAAATCAAAACGCTTGTTTCGGCCAGCCAAGGCGGCGCGTTTTTGCTCTTTACAAGCTATCGAGCCATGAACGAAACTTACGAGAAGCTCATGCCAGAATTTGAATCGCAAGGGCTTCAAGTATTCAAGCAAGGCGACAAACCTAAGTTAGAGCTTATCCAAGATTTCATCAAAGCCGACAACGAGTTCGGCGGGGTGTTATTTGCGACACATTCTTTTTGGGAAGGCGTCGATGTCCAAGGCCAAGCCTTAAGACTCGTCGTCATCGACAAGTTGCCATTTAAATCCCCCAAAGACCCTATTCATAAGGCACGGTCTCAGAATCTAGAGAGCAAAGGCATCTCGTCTTTTTACGGGCTATCTGTTCCACATGCCGCGCTTACCCTCAAACAAGGCGCTGGGCGACTTTTACGCACGCACAGTGATAAAGGCGTCGTGGCTATTTTAGATCCAAGATTAATTCAAAAAGCTTATGGTCGTGTATTTTTGGATACTCTGCCAAACATGACCCGCGTTCAATCTATCCACGAAGTCGAAGCGTTTTTGAATTGACATCATTGATAAAAATTTTATCCGCGAAGCGGATGTGCGAATATAGCCCCGGATAAAGCGTAGCGGAATCCGGGGATAGAATTGCGTAATATTCATAAAATGCCGAAGGCATGACTGAATCAAAATCATTCGACCTTTCAGGTGCCCGGCTGCAACTCTTGATTAAGCTCAGTAATTTTGGCGTCGCAATCATCAATAAATTTTATCACTCTACTGGCGATATGTTTCTGCTTTCTGGGATCTTTAATAGAATAAAGCGCACCATTGACCGCACTAGCTACCGGGTCAATTTTTACCCCAGGCTCCTCTTCATCCGAATCTGAATCAGCTTCTTGGCCTCTTCGCTCAATAGCACGCGCTCCTTTTTGAAGCGCACTCATAACAACTTGAGCTTCTTCCTTGGTGAGTTCACCTAAATCAAGCTCAACCTGACCCATTTCTGTTTTTCCACTAATCGGATCATGCAACCCCAATACTCGAGTTGCTTTAAAACCCGCCTGAGTACCTTCGGGGGTTTCCCAACTCGCATGCTGCCACATGCCAGGCCAACCAGGATTATGCCATCCGCGACCTTCTAGCTGCTGACTGCCATATCCACCTCGTGGATTAATACCCGCCAAGCCAGTTCCCACTGTGTCATTATGAAACTGACGGTTAGAGCAAAATCGACGATTCACAGTACGAGTCAATAGCCCTGATACTGAACCCATATCCTCTTCTTCAACTTGCCCACTTATTTCTGCAATGTGTTGCATAGCCTCTGATTCTGTCTTCGCACCCAAAAGCTTCGTAAAATTATCCACCTGATCAACATCTGCAATCTTTCTAAGAGTTTCTTGATCATTTTTTGGAATTTGCTCAAAACGAATGCCTAACTTGCTTTGCAAATCCCGCTTAACTGGAGCCAGGGCATCAGGCTTAACAAACCAATCACGAATGCTTTTTAAAAACCGCCCAATCAATTTCATCGGGCTTATCCAATGCCAACCTTCAGCACCTTTTTCAGCCTTAAAAAGCCGATCGCTAATTGGATGTAAATCAGTGGAATCTTTTATTTGGGTAGATTTGTGAAGTTCCTGATTTTCAGAAGCTCTCAAATTATCCGGCTTTCCTGGGGGTCCAATATCAAAACCTGACATCCTAAAATCATATCATCGAAAGCATCTTCATCGCCTCATCCACCACTTGGCTAATAATCTCAGCCCGGCTGCCTTTAAGCTGAAGCCGCTTAGTTTGTGGCTCTTGGCTCTTTTCGCCCCAGGCAAGCCACACAGTGCCTACGGGTTTTTCCGGGCTCCCACCATCAGGCCCTGCAATACCCGTAACTGCAATGCCAATATCGGCTTTAAGAGCCATTAAAGCCCCTTCAAGCATCTCTTTGACCACCCGCTTACTCACAGCGCCATCTTGCTCAAGAGACTCCTTGGAAACGCCTAAAATATCCTGTTTAACCTGATCGTGATAGGCGACAACAGAGCCTAGAAAATACTCAGACGCACCTGGTTTGGAAGTTATCCGAGCTGCTAAAGCGCCTCCTGTGCAAGATTCAGCAAGCGCGATGCGTTTTAAACTGGTTAAGTTAGACATTAAAAGCCTTTATATCACAACCTTCACCTCAAAGGCCTGTAAGCAGGCCTTGTTCGCATCCTGTGCTCCAGATTCTCTGCCGGCGGCACTTTAGGATATGAAACCCCAAATAGCGTAGAGTCTGGATTATCAGTTCTGGCACTGTGTGGCTTGCCCGTCTCGCGTTCTTGGATCAAGTAAAGATTATCAAACATCAAGCGCCAAAATTTGGTCTGATGCTCAACATGGCGAATTCGATGCGTTGCCTCTGGAAAGTGCCTTTCCCAATCAAAGCTTTCGGGAAAATTATATTTAAAAACTTGGCGGCAATTATCAAGGTAAAATTTGGCAAGGTAGCAGAGCTTCACCTCACCTGGACCAGCGTCGTGCCTGCGGCCCTCCTCTGTCCAGGCTGCCGACTCTTGAGACACCTGCGGTGCCTTGGGGGATTGTGAAGCCCGAAGGGCGACAAGTGAGGTAGCCTGGGCTGCAGCGAGCTTTAGCTCGCAAGGCCCAGGTGAACTGGCCTCCATCGTGTGAGCTCTGGAAGAGCGACAGTTGGAACTCATGACAATTTGGTACACCTTGCACCTATTCTCCCGCTTCCCCGTCTCAACCAAGTACCCCTGCTCTTTTAATTGCTTCAGCGCCCGGTAAATACTCCGACGTGAACAACCAAACTTATCCGCCAACGTTTGCTGGCGCAGACAGAGCATTCCTTTAACCCCTCTTCCGCGTGCGGGAGAGGGAGATTTTGATTCATCAAAATCGGGTGAGGGCAGCATAAGCTGCTGCTTCACCCACCCCAAAACTAATTTCGCTCTCTTCGACAACTCTACTTTAGACATAACTCTCCTAAGTCAATTCGCATTGACGGTTATGGGCCGAGAGTTTATGAAGTTCCCGACCCTGTTGGGTCGCCGGAATCCCTGCAAAACTTTCCCGTCGCGCAGGGCCCGGCTTTATTTTTTCAGAATACTTTAGATGATTTTCAAATGTCTATCGGACAAGTGCCCTATGTTACTCATGTAACCGTTCACGGGGGTATAAAAAAGGGTGTCAGACATAACAATTAACAAACCTCTGTTTTTAAATAGGTTTCCCATAAAACCTGGCGGCAATGCAAATGGGGGTGGTGGCATATATCCCAGGGCGCCATTTGGCTCGTAAACTCGCCAAATTCTACCCTGGGCTGTGGCACCTTTGCCCACATCCGTGGACGAAAACTGGATACCAGCCTTCGCTGGCATGACAATATGGAGCATTTGCAAAAAGATGTGATCAATCATGAGGCTAACGCACGGGGCCATATTCGGACATCCGCTTTGCGGATAAATTTTCATCAACGAATTACTGATTTTTGCTAGAGTTAATCGTGCACCCGTTTCTTGGAAGTATGATATCCCGGGTTTTGCTTGGTGCAAACTGACCCAAATTTATCCACCTCACTGCCAATTACACGAGACTGGTTAGTTAACAAATTTGACACCCAAATATGCTCGAAAAACTCCCATGAATGGTATTGACAGCACTTTCCAATAAAGAAATATGCTTCAAGTCAAATGAATCGTCTTTTTGTTTTAGTTTTACTGCTTCATATCGCCACCGCGCAAGCGGAGCCACTGCCATGCATGGTTATTCACAACGACGGAAATTCGACTAATTTCTTAAGTACCATTGCCAACTTTTCGATTCCAACTTGCAATTCAACTGCCAACTTAGATGTCATAAGCCGACAAATCGTTGAGGAACCAGACAACTTCTTTATCTTAAGCGGATTCAAAAAATTCGCCGGGCGATATCTATTTGGAAACTCGAGC
>JAESQZ010000069.1 GCA_016764955.1 Deltaproteobacteria bacterium
GCTATGGCTTCGATGAACCAGTCGTTATGCTCTTCAGGGTCGCAGATTACTTGAGTGACTTTGTAAGTATGTTCGGATTCTTTTTGGATGCGCGTGTGTGCTGGAAGTCTGGTTGCTGGTGTCCATAATATTTGGTCATATTGGTCGTAAAAGCTGCTTAAAACTGATTCGTAATCAAAATCAGCTATTAATTTAGCTTCGTCGTAGTTTTTTAGGCTAAGTGCTTTGACGAGGCGCTGCATGATGGCACGAACTTCTCGCATGAAGGCTTTTTCGTCGAATACCCAATTAATAGGGGCTAGACCCTGGCCTTCGCCAGGGTGACTTTTGGTTGGGTTGAGCATCTCTTGCCACTCTTGGATTAAGCTCGAATCGGTTTGCGTGATGAGGGTTTTTAAAGCTGCTTTGAGTTCTAAGACTTCATCAGTTTGATAAGTCTCAGGGACCGTCTGGGTAAGTGTTTTATAAACGAGTGATAAGTAGCGTAATAAAACACCCTCGCTGCGTTCCAAACCATACTCTTTGGTGTATTCGTTAAAAGAGCAAAAGCGCTCGATCATGTCGCGGGCAATAGACTTGGGCTGGACATTTTCGTCTTTGAGCCAGGGGTGTTTGTCTTCGAAGGCATTATAAGTGTCGTAAATAAAGTCTCTGAGTGGTTTGGGATGCTCGACTTTTTCGAGCTCTGCCATGCGTTCTTCATATTCTAGACCATCGGCACGCATCTCGGCCATCTTTTCGGTTTTAAGTTTATCGATTTGGCGCTTTAAGATCACGCGTGGGTTTTCGACGATGGATTCGACTAAGCTTAAAATATTAAGCGCATATTCGGGATCTGCTGGGTCTAGTAAGCTTAGAGCGTGTACTAAGTAGAGCGCTAGAGTATGATGCAGTGAAAAATCATGCTGAAGGGTTTCGTTAACGGCTAGTCTAGTGCCTATTTGGCGGTTTTTGATTTTAGAGACGAGACTTGCGTGGATAAGCGACTTAAGCAGCATGGCTGCTTGCTTGCGATCGCGTGATTGAGATTTTGAGTTTTCGTGACTGCGGGTGATCAGGCGAATTAAGTCTCGATAGCCGGGATTTGCGTTGCTTGGATAGGCTTGCAAGAGTGTCATGATCATTCCATGCGAGACACTGAATTGTGATTTGAGTGGTTCTGGAGGCTGAGACTGGAGTCTCTCGAAAGTTTTTTCGTCCCAGTGTACATAATTAATTGTCGGTGCCGCTTTCTTAATAATTTTCTTTTTGGCTTTTGGGTTTGATGAGTGTTTGTTTTCGGCGCGTTTGTTCTCAATAATATGCTCAGGAGCTTGGGCTACGACGCTACCAAAATCGTCAAAACCCTTTCGGCCTGCGCGGCCGGCAATTTGTTTGAAGTCTCGAGCGCTTAAGATCCCTGTTTTTTGGCCGTCAAACTTACATAGCTTTGTGAACAAGACGGTTCTGATGGGGATATTAACGCCAACGCCCAGAGTGTCTGTGCCCATGATGATTTTGAGTAAACCAGTTTGGGCGAGCTTTTCGACTAATAGTCTATATTTTGGCAAGAGTCCTGCGTGGTGGATGCCAACGCCGTGCGCAAGAAAACGTCTAATATGTTTTCCGAAAGGTGTGTCGAATCGAAATCCCTCGAAATAGCTTTCGATTTTCTTTTTTTCTTCTTTGGTTGAGATATTAACGCTCATGGCATTTTGAGCTTGTTCCGCGCACTCGCGTTGTGTGAAGTTGACGACATAAACCGGGTATCGATTTGAAGAAATTAAATCGCCGAGTGTTTCATGAATCGGCTTTTCGCTGTAGCTATAGTCAAGTGGCACTGGGCGCTCTTGGCTAGAAACCGTGATGGCTTTATGACCAGTTAAATCAAGCAGTACTTGCTCGACAAAACTGGTATCACCAAGTGTCGCTGACATGAGCAAGAAAGTCGCATTGGACATAGTCAGAAGGGGCACTTGCCAGGCTACGCCTCGTTCTGAATCTGAGTAATAGTGAAACTCGTCCATGATGACGTAATCGATTCCAGATTGGTCCCACATACGTAGGCTCAAATTAGAGAGAATCTCTGCTGTACAGCAAATAATAGGCGCGTCTTTATTGAGGGAGGCATCGCCGGTCATCATGCCAATATTTTCTGGGCCAAGTTCTTCGCAAAGTGAAAAGAATTTTTCGCTTACCAAAGCTTTAATAGGGCAGGTATAAAACGATCGTTTGCCTTCTTCGAGCGCTTTCATGTGCAATGCGAGTGCAACTAGAGATTTTCCTGAACCAGTGGGGGTATTTAAAATCACATGGTGCCCTGACAGTAGTTCTAAAACAGCTTCTTCTTGCGCTGGATAGAGCGATAGGCCTTTTTGGTTGATTTTATCTAGAAATTTATCCACGTATTTGCCCCATAACCCAAATTAGCGTAGTTACTTTCTTCCATGCTGTTTCGAACTTATTTTCTGTTGAGCTTAATGCCAAGCATTTTGATCGCGTCGCCTAAAGCTAGCACAGTTGATCGAATTGTGGCGATTGTGAATCAAGAGCCTATTTTGGCTAGCGATCTAAAGGGCGAAGTTAAGTTGGATGATCTGATTGAACAAGAGCTTGTTCGTCAGGAGGCAAAGAAATTTGGCCTCGATCCATCGGAACAAGAAATTGATCAAACAATACAAAATATTATCAAGCATAATAAAATGACGCCAAAACAATTTCGGGAGGCCTTAAATAAACAAGGCCTAGAAATGAAGGTCTATAAAGCGCAGCTTCGCGACCAATTGATTAAACGCAATTTAATTCAGCAAAAGGTTAAGAACAGAGTCGTTTCTTCTGGTCAGTATCAGGTTGACTTGGAGCAGGCGTCTTATAAAACCCTCAAAGAAGCAAAAGATGCCTTGAAGAAGCCTTCGAAAATTAAATTTACGAATCTGGGTGTTTTCTCCCAGGGAGATTTGCTGCCAGAGCTTTCGAAGATCGCATTTTCTTTGAGAGAGAAAGAAATATCGAAACCAATTGAGTCACGAGGTGGGTTTGTTCTAATTCGTGTTCAAAAAAGAATCGAATCACCCCTTGAGAAAGTTGACAGGAAACGCTACGATCAGGAAATCGAAAATGCGTTCAAGCGTTATGTCAAAGAATTAAGGGCAAGTGCCTATATTGAAAGAAAGTGAGTGTTCATGAGAGTAGCCCTCTTTTTTGATGGAAAAAATTTCTATTCTGGTTGGCGTGAAGCCGCTAGAGGTCGTCGAATTGATTTTGCCAAACTGGCAGATTGGTTGGTAGAGCGTGCCAAAGGGTCTTCTTTGTGGGGATCGTATTATTACACTCCAGTAGATGACAGTACTCAAAACGCCAGTGATGCACAGCAGAAACTCTCCGGTTTTTTGGAGATGCTAGAGACGCAGCCTGGTTTTTTTGTGCGTACGTTTAAGCGAAAGATGTCGGCTCTAAGTTGCCAGGAATGTGGCGTTGAAAATCGCTACTTGCTAGAAAAAGAAGTCGATACCACCATGGTTGCGCATATGGTTCAGCTTGCAGCGTTGAATGCCTATGACACCTTGGTGTTGATGTCTGGTGACTCAGATTATGCGCCAGCATTGGAAGCAGTCAGATCACTGGGTAAGCAAGCTTATGTTGCAAGCTGGGGTGGTACTGGCGTTAGCAGGCGTATTCGAAACGTTGCATTTGATCACATTGATATGCTTAACGGAATCTCGTCGTTTGAGCGTGAGATGACCGATGACGATGTTTACGGTGATTTTTTAGACCCTGAAGAGGCAGTCTCTACTATTATAGAAGTCACTGGCGATGAGACCATGGATGCGTTTTTGGCCGAGCTTGAACAAGCACAGAGCAAGTTCAGTGGTGGTTATGTTGGCTTGGGTTATTTCTTAACACGCTGGCGCTCAACGCACTTGGATACGACGCCAGACGTGAGAAGATCCGTTCTGGATAAGCTTTTAGCAGAGGGCTTTGTCGAGACTTACAACGCTCCAGATGGTGCTTTGGCGATTCGTTTGTCTGATCGCGTTGAACAAGACGCTTGATATGTTTATGCGTGACACTCGTCATCCCGGGCTTGACCCGGGATCCAGTACTGGACCCCGGGTCAAGCCCGGGGTGACAGCCCTGTGGGTATGCTTGTTTTTGTTTTCCCTCAGCGCACAGGCTCATACGCATACCCCCCAACAAAGACCTAATCTCTTTAACCCTGGGATTACAGCCTTCGGCAATATGCTGACTTGTGCCGGTGATTGCCCAAAGATTTTCCAGCTAAGAGAAGTAGAGCTGGATATTCGATCGAGCATTGATCCTTGGGCAGATGGTGTTTTGATTATTTCAATCGAACCACCACATGGTGATCACGACCATGATGTCATTGGCGTTGAAGAAGGCTATGCGGTTTTAAAGAAACTTCCGATACTCGATGATGCGCCTTGGGGATTAACGCTCAAAGCAGGTAAATATCTTTTACCGTTAGGGCGTTTTAATCAGATTCATACACACGATTTGCCTCAAATCGATCAGCCGTTGGTGATTCGAGAATTATTGAATCATCATGCTTTAGCGCGGGTTGGTTTCTCAGGTGAGTTTTTTATCCCGACACCGGGCGAAAATAATTCGCTTCGCCTGAATTTAAATTTAATTCAGGGCGGTGGTCTTGAAGTCGAGAAAATTTCAAATCCTCGTTACCCCGCAGGGTTGATTCACTCTGCTTGGTTTTGGGACTTAGCGCCGGAGCATGATTTAGAGTGGGGGCTTTCTACTTATCTGGAAGATAATAAAAATCCAGGCAAGGGTTTGCTGCAGCTCTATGGCGTTGATCTAAATTACAAGTGGCGGCCATATCAACAAGGCGATAAATACTCGTTTTTATTAGGTGGCGAGTTTTTTATCGCCAATGGCATAGAAAACAAAGGCGGTCGGCATCCACTGGGTTTCTTTGTGTGGACGCAGTATCAGCTGAACCAATGGTTCTACCCAAGTTTGCGCTATAGCTATGTTCCAGGGACAGAGCAAAATATTAGGCAAGCAGCTGGTGCATTTTTGACGTTTTACACAACAGAGTTCTTGCGCCTGAGAGCAGGCTATGAATACGATATTGGCCGTAATCAAAGCCAGTTCTTGTTTGAACTTAATTTCGTGCTAGGCTCCCATCCGGTAGAACCATATTGGGTGAATCGATGATGAAAATTTTATGCCTGTTTCTCTGGTCAGCTTTTATATGTGCTGCGCCAGTTAAAGTTGTAACAACGCTTCCTGTTTTAAAAAGTATTACAGAAGAAATCGGCGGCAAATTAGTCTCAGTTCAAAGTTTGGCAGAGCCGACTCAAGATGCTCACTTTGTGCAACCTAAACCGACTTTTATGAAGAAAGTGCGTCATGCACAGCTTTTTATTGAAGTAGGCATGGATTTAGAATTGTGGGCACAAAAAGTAGTCGATAGTGCTGGTAATCCTAAGGTTCAACAGGCTCAAGCGGGTCGTGTTATGGCTTCGGCAGGTGTAGAGCCTTTAGAGGTGCCTGCTGTTTTATCTCGTGAATACGGTGATATTCACCCTTATGGAAACCCGCATATTTGGTTGGACCCTGTTCGGGTCAAGAAAATGGCAGAGAATATTGCCTTAGCCCTTGGCAATATTGATCCTAAGCATGAGGAGTCTTACGAAAAAAATCTCAAAGCTTTCAAAGAGAAAATCGACAAAGAGTTAGTTGTTTGGGAAAAGAAAGCCAAGGCTATCAAAGATAAGCAGATCCTGACTTATCATCGAAGCTGGAGTTATTTTGCTAAGCGTTTTGGTTTTGATGTGGTTGGCTATGTCGAAGTTAAACCAGGTATTCCGCCGACACCAAGACATCGGGATGCGATTATTAAGCTTGTTAAGCGTGAAAAAGTTAAGACCATCTTGATGGAGCTGTTCTATGACCCAACAGCGCCTGATTATATTGCCAAGAAAACGGGTGCTAAAGTGGTTCAAGTGCCAATCGATGTCGGAGCGGTGCCTGAAGCCAAAGATTATTTTTCTCTAATTACTTATATTCTAGATAAACTTGCTTCCTAAATGGAAGTTCAGATTTACACAGATGGCTCCTGCTTGGGTAACCCAGGCCCAGGCGGCTGGGCTGCTTTACTTATTAAAGGCGGCCGAGAGAAATTAATCTCTGGCGGCAAAAAAGAAACCACTAATAATCAAATGGAGCTTACGGCAGTTATCAAAAGCCTAAGTGCATTAAGGCGCCCATGCAATGTCGAAGTCTATTCAGATAGCCAATATGTTGTGAAAGGCATGAAGCATTGGGTGCATAACTGGAAAAAAAATAATTGGAAGACTGCGGCTAAAAAGCCAGTTAGCAACCAAGAGCTTTGGGAAAAGCTTTGTAAAGTGGCTGAGAAGCATGAAATCACTTGGCATTGGGTCAAGGCCCATTCAGGGCATCCTGAAAACGAACGTGTTGATGAGGCTGCCCGAGAAGAGGCGATGGCAAGCGCAGGAAATTAAATGGGCATGCACTTGGTATCCCTCTCTACTGTCATCCCGGGCTCGCGTGCCCTATAGGGTATGACCCGGGATCCAGCATAAGACAGGGCAGTTATAGAGAAGCATGAAGCACATTTCTGGACCCCGCATCAAGTGCGGGGTGACAACTTGACGCTATGACAACGCCAAGCTTTTTTCTAAAACTAACCTAGGATTATGCGTCACCATCAAGACAGTCATGCCAAGCTCTTGATTGAGCTCGTGCATGAGATTTACGATTGCTGATCCAGTTTCTTCGTCTAAGTTGCCAGTAGGCTCATCAGCGAGTAATAATCTGGGCTTAGCAACCAATGCTCGGGCGAGGGCAACACGCTGTTGCTCGCCGCCAGAAAGCTCGCCAGGCTTATGTTGGAGTCGTTTACCTAGTCCTACGCGTTCAAGCCAGACTTGAGCTTCTTGTTCTGCTTGTTTTTTAGATAAGCCAGCAATCAACAGCGGCATTTGAGCATTCTCGATAGCTGTGAGTTCTGGCAACAAGTGATGAAACTGAAACACAAAGCCGATTTGTTGATTTCGAAACTGGGCGAGCTGCGACGCACTTTTTTGAAATACAGGATTATTATCAAATAAGATCTCGCCGCTACTGGGTTGGTCTAAAGTGCCTAAAATATGTAACAAAGTGCTTTTCCCAGAACCGGAGTGACCAGTGATGGTTTGCATGTCACCTGACTCAACTGTCCAGTTGAGATTTTTAAGAACCGGAATTTCTTTGTTTTCTAGAAAATAACTTTTAGATAGATTTTGAATCTCGATTTTCATGCTCGAAGTCCTTCAACTGGCTTTAAGCGTGCTGCAAATAGGGCAGGGGGCATTGTCGCCAAAAAGCTAACAGCCAACGCGCCAAGCGCCACATAAACGACTTCGACTGCATCAATACGTACTGGAATCTGGCTGATATAGTAAATTTCTGCGTCGAGCCCGATACCAAAATGCTGTAAGACGACACAAAGTATTAGGCCTAGGCCCACGCCAGTCACCATGCCAATAGAACCAATCGTAAGCCCATAACTGACAAAAATTTTCATGATAGATACTGAAGTTGCACCCATGCTCTTTAAGATAGCAATCTCTTTGTTTTTCTCTAAGACAACCATGATGAGGGTTACCAAAATAAGCAAACTGGCCATGGCTAATAACGTCATTAAAATAATAAACATGGCGATTTTTTCAAGCTTGAGCGCCGAGAAGAGCGGCCGGTTCATTTCCATCCAGTCTCTTGCGTACATGGGGTAGCCGTCGAGCTTTTTTTCTATTTCAAGGGCGATAGTTGCTGCTTGTTCTGGGTTTTTGATTTTATATTCAATGCCTGAAACAGAAGCTTTAAGTCCAAATAGTCTTTGCGCGTTTTCAAGCGACGTATAGGCAAACTTTGAGTCATACTCATACATGCCAGAGCTAAAGAGGCCAACGACTTTAAAGTTCTTGGTTTTAGGCAGCATGCCCATGGGGCCGAGCTCACCCATGGGGCTCACAACTTGGATGGCATTGCCAATAAAGACTTTTAAATTCTTGGCCATTTCAATGCCAATCACAATGCCGGTATCGCCTAAGTCATCCCAGCTGCCTTCTTTAATGACTTTTTTAAGATCGTTATCAGGCTTTTGAATGCCTTTTAAGACAACGCCACTCATGTTGTATTTGGAAGAGAGCATGCCTTCACCCAATACAAATGGCGAAGCTTCTGAAATGCCACTTATATTTTTTGTTTTCTGAAGCACTTCTTCGTAGTTCGAAAAATCATGCCCAAAGCGCATGAGCATGATGTGTGGGTTCGAGCCTAAGATTTTATCTCGAAAATCGCTTGAAAAGCCATTCATCACGCTCATGACGATAACCATGCCGGCGCAAGCAGCCATTACAGCAAAAATAGAAATAAGCGTAATCATCGATACAGCTTTATGACTGCGCTTAGCCATCAAAAAGCGTCTAGCAATGATATTTTCATAGGCGAATGACGGATTAAAGCGGCCTTCGCCAAAAAATAAATAGGCAAATGCTGCAATAACTCCAAGAGCTAATATAGCCCCAAGGCCAATAGCAGCATATATGACAACTTGATAAGCAACAGAGTCTGTCATTGTACTTGACGCATTTTAGGAAAGAGAATGACTTCACGAATCGATGGGCTGTTCGTCAACAACATAGCAAGCCTATCGATACCAATGCCTTCACCAGCAGTTGGTGGCATGCCGTGCTCCAAAGCTGTCAAAAAGTCTTCATCTGGGTCATGAAGTTCTTGATTACCAGCGGCTTTAAGTTGTGCTTGTTTGTCAAAGCGTGCACGTTGGTCATCTGGGTCGTTGAGCTCTGAGAAGGCATTCGCAAGCTCCATGCCGGCGATGAAGAGCTCAAATCGGTCTACCACGCCAGAGTCGCCATCGCGCTTACGAGCAAGTGGGCTGACCGACATGGGGAAGTCTAACAAGAAAGTGGGCTGAATCAACTTGTCTTCGATTTCATGCTCAAAGACCTCATAAAGTAAGTGCAGTGCGAGAT
The DNA here is from genome assembly GCA_016764955.1 of Deltaproteobacteria bacterium. GTDB lineage: Bacteria > Myxococcota > UBA727 > UBA727 > JABDBI01 > NORP243. The sequence continues at coordinate 9,021 of JAESQZ010000069.1, forward strand.
TACGCCGAGCTTCTCGTGTATCAGCCAGTGGCTCATGTTCTTTTAAGATTTTCTTTGGAGTGTCTGGCGTAACTGTGCGGCCATTAGCGATTTCCAAAACCCAGTCAACATCATCTGTGTTTTCAAGTTTTTTTATTTTTTCTTCATCGAATTTGAGATGCTCGCCAACTAACCTAGCAATAGAAACCCGTCTAAATGGCTTTTCAAAATCTAATACATGCTCGCCATAAGGTATTTGATACTTGCCGTGAAGATTCAAGACCAGCTTTCTAAACAGGGCTTCTGTTAGAATCATGAAGTCTTCATAGGTGGCGTAAGCTTGGTAGAATTCAATGGTCGTAAACTCAGGGTTATGTCTCGTGCTCACGCCTTCGTTTCGAAATAAACGCCCGATTTCATAAACGCGTTCGAAGCCACCTATTACAAGCCTTTTTAAGTGCAACTCTGTAGCGATGCGTAGAGTTAAATCTTCGTCGAGTGCATTATGGTGGGTTTCGAATGGCTTGGCTGTAGCGCCACCGGGAATGTCACTTAAGACAGGGGTTTCGACCTCTATAAAATCTCTTGAATCTAAAAACTCTTGAATGCCTCGTATAATTTTAGAGCGGGCTTTAAAAATCTCTCGAGATTGCTCGTTGACGATTAAATCTAAATATCGCTGGCGATAACGCTGTTCAACGTTAGTCAGGCCATGGAACTTTTCAGGTAGGGGCCTTAAAGACTTGGTTAAGATTTTAAATTCGCTGATATTAAGCGAAAGCTCACCTGTTTTGGTTTTCATTGGCGTGCCAGTGACGCCAATAAAATCACCCATGTCTAGAAGCTTGAGTTTGTCGTACTCGCCGCCCAGTGTTTTTTGTTGCAGCATGAGCTGTAATTTGCCGCTTCGGTCCTGGATTTGATAAAAGCTGGTTTTGCCCATGCCGCGCATGGCCATCATACGGCCAGAGAGCTTGTAGCTATCTTGGCACTCGCTTAAGTCTTCGCGACTTTTATCATCATACTCAGCCCTAAATGCCGCCAAGCTCATATCGGGCTTAAATTCATTGCTATAAGGGTCTAAACCCAATTGTCTAAAATCCGCAGCCTTTTGCCGGCGCTCTTCCATTATACGGTGTTCAGTCATAGAAGCCCAAAAGGTAGCGCAAGGGGGCCCAGGCTGCAAGGTGTTTGGGCCAAAGCTTAACGTTTTCTAGCAGGCTGATAAGGCCTATAAGATGGTCTTGTCCTAAGAATATAATCAATCTGCTCTGGAGGTGGTTCTTTTGGGTAAGAGATGCCAAATAGCGTTGAGTCTGGATTATTGATTCGGGCTCCGTTTGGCTGGCCGGTTTCGCGCTCTTGGATCAAATAGAGGTTATCAAACATAAGACGCCAAAATTTGGTTTGATGATCGATGTGGCGTATTTTATGCGTCGCTTCGGGGAAGTGTTTTTCCCAATCAAAGTTTTCAGGGAAATTATATCGAAAC
>JAESQZ010000070.1 GCA_016764955.1 Deltaproteobacteria bacterium
ATATTTTCACCAAACATTCTAAATTGCGCAGCACGCTTGTAGCAACTCTCATCGTTAGTAACTAAAAGGCCGCCTTCGCCGCAGGCTAAATTTTTAGACGATTGCAAACTAAAAGCTGCCAGCTTTCCAAAAGTACCTACTTTTTGATTTTGATAAGTTGCGCCATGTGCCTGGCATGCATCTTCGATAACAGCGATATCATGTGCTTTTGCAATCTCGTTGATGCGAGAAATATCACAAGGCATGCCATGTAAATGCACCGGTATCACAGCTTTTGTTTTAGGCGTAATTGCTCTTTCAAAACTTTCAGGATCTAAGCCAAAGCTCTCAAGTTCAATATCAGCAAATATTGGCATCGCACCTTGCTGCAAAACAGCCATCGCGGTAGCTATAAAAGTAAACGCAGGGACTATCACCTCATCACCAGGTTTAACCTCTAACGCAGCAAGTGCTATATGCAAAGCAGCTGTCCCACTATTGGTCGCCAAACAATATTTGACGCCTAAATAATCTGCAAACTCACGTTCTAGTGCTGTTACTTCTGGTGAAAGCGGACCAGATAAAACGCCACGCTCTAATACTGCCATGACGGCTTGTTTATCAGCGTCGGTGATAACCGGCCAAGCTTGATATTTTGGAGTAGCCATCATTCACAGTTTCCTGTTAGCCTCGCATCCACTTAACTAATATCTCATGTTGCGTAAACAAATTATGCTCAGGCTGCTGCCCTGCTTCATGATAAGGCGCCTTAAAGAACAGCGACAGCTGCTCTTGGATCCCATAATCACCTCGACGTTTAGCGAGATCAATTAGGCGCACCATATCAATAACCAGTGGTGCAGCCAAAATTGAATCCTTGCAAAGAAAATTCACTTTTATTTGCATGCGCTCACCCAAGAATCCTGAGATATCGATATTATCCCAAGACTCTTTGGCATCACCTCGCGGCTTATAATAGTGAATATGAACTTGATGGTCATCAACCTTATAGCCTAAGATATTATCCAGAACGCTGCGCTTACTGGTTACTTTGGTTTTGTTAGACTCGGGGTCATTCAGGACCAAACCATCGTTGTTGCCCAAAATATTGGCTGAGTACCAGCCATCTACTTTGAGGTTACGAGCAGCAAACATTGGAGCCAAAGCTGTTTTCAAGAGTGTTTGGCCCGTTTTTCCGTCTTCACCAGCCAACGGCACTTTTTTCATTCGCGCCATCTCAGCTAAAGCCGGTATATTGGTTAGGCTTGGTGTAAAGTTCACATAAGGCACACCACTATCGAGTGCAGCGTACAAATATTTCATCGCCGGGCTAATGCGAGAATTATTTTCATCCAAGCCCTTTTCAAAAGCTTCTAAGCTTCGATGAACCTCTTGCGGCTCACTAAACTTCTCAGTGGAAGTCAAGTTCACCATGACCAAGCCATCAAGGGTGTAAGCTTCTTTAAACTTGAGCATGTCTTGCTTAATAGACACAATCTCTTCTCTAAAAGAGCCACAAGCCAAAACATTTTGGCCACTCATGCTGTGCAAAAACTTACTTGAAACAGCTGCCTTCCAAGGCTTTAAGCTTTCCAAATCGTCTTTGACGAAGTTCAGCAAATGCTGAGGAACCACTTCATGAGATTTCGCCGCTTCAAAAGCATTGTCTTCACGCAAATCCCAACCACCAAAGACAAGTTTGTCCAAAGACGCCAGCGCTAGGCCCTGCGCAAGTGGAGACTCTGTTATCATCCCTTGCTTAGGAGCTAAATTCTTGCGCATCAAAGCCACACCAGCCACGATGGTCGTCGAGACCGCTCCACCCGATCCAATCAAACAAACACCTAATTTTTGACTCACAAAAACTGCTCCTTAACTCACAAATTGACTCACGAGATCTCGCTTTTTATCATCAAGAATCCGTGGAAACTTATTCTGAACACTTTTAAAGCCTAATTCCTGCATGATCTGAGGCGCTGAACCACTTTTCAAAATCTTTAAAACAGGGGGCAAGATGGCAACATCATTATCTCGATGCTCTCGATAAACACGGTTTTGCATTGCCAACTCAGAATCAATCACGCTCAAAAATTCCTCAACATTTGAAGGCTTTTCAGTAAACTCAAAAAAGAACAGGTAACGACCTTTGGATGAAGCGTCAACACCTACATCAGGCCCAACGCAATACTCAGTAATTGAGCACGGAACTTCTGCTTGCGCTTTAGAGACGGCTTTTTCGATTTCAATATAAGTTGTCAACTCTTGCGTTATGGACAAAACACCACTCGGCCTTCCCACAAATTCCATCCGATGCGGATAAACAGATGAAAATCTCACAAAGTCATTCACATAGTAAGCAAACAAACCAGAAGGTGTCGTAAAAGCAATCGAGTAATCAACATCAGGCTCTACTTCCCACAAAGCAAAACGCTCGGCATCTTCACGCCCATGATCTTCTCGTTTCACAAACTCATAAAACACGCCCCGATCCGGAATCATTCGCATGCCACGATCTTCAAGACTATCTGTCACTGAAAACAAACCGCCCTCAGTGGCATTATAATTGTCCATCAAAATAATATCTTTACCCACACGATCTTTTATTAAATCACGATAAGGGTCTGCATTAACCCCACCACCAAAGAGAACTCTTAAATTCGGCCAAACTTCGCTAACCGTCTTAGCCTTGGTTTCTTTTAAAAGCTTATCAAAAAAGATCGAAAACCAACACGTGGTCCCTGAAATCGCTCGAACATCGTAATTAATATAATTTTTGGCAATGGCTTCTAGTTTTTTGTCATGATCTTCGATATCTCGAATCGGCAACCTCGGGATCGTTGTTCTTGCAGCCAACGCCGGCACTTTACGAAACATAATCCCAGGGTTAGAGCCTGTATAAACACCTGGCACTTCTTCTTTCAAAATACTCGGGGGAAATAACCCTAAGCTATAGCCACCCAATAAACTCTTGTCGCCAGTAATATCAAGATAGCGCGCCATCACATCAAAAGCAGCCTTTTGTTGCCACTTAATTTGGCTCTGAGAAATCGGCAAAAACTTATGTTTAGCTGCTGTTGAAGAAGTCCCTGATGACTGGCCATAATAATTAATCAGCCCTGGCCATAAAACATCACGCTCTCCACGACGCATTCGTTGGATATAAGGCTCAAAACCTGCATAAGCTCGAAGCGGCATAGCTTTTTTAAAATCAGCATAGCTTTTGATTTTACCTAAGCCATGCTCTTTTCCAAAAGCTGTCTGTGCAGCCGTTTGGCAATGTTTTAATAAAGCCTGCTCCTGAACACGTTTCATATTTTCAGGCTCTAAATTTTTATCCCAAGCCCGAATCCGTCGATTAGCTAACAAGCGAATCGCTGGATTTAAAACTTGAAGCATTGGAAAGTTTTTCATTCAGGCTTGAGCTAGCGCATCTTTTCACAAACGAAAAGAGTTACAGCATAATTCGATTGAAATGAACATCTACATTGTCATACCAGCGAAGGCTGGTATCCAGGATTTGTCAAGTCCTATGCTGGATGCCAGCCTTCGCTGGCATGACAAAATGCTGCGCTGTAAGGCCCCCATTGACCAAATGCCTACCCAAATAAATAGTGGGTCCTTAAATGAATCGTCTTTTTGTTTTAGCTCTACTACTTTATACCGCCACCGCGAAAGCTGAGCCACTGCCATGCATGGTTATTCACAACGACGGAAATTCGACTAATTTCTTAGGTACAATTGCCTACTTTTCGATTCCAACTTGCAATTCAACTGCCAACTTAGATGTCATAAGCCGACAAATCGTTGAGGAACCAGACAACTTCTTTATCTTAAGCGGATTCAAAAAATTCGCTGGGCGATATCTATTTGGAAACTCGAACAACCAAAGCTTGTTCCAAAATATCTTTCAAAAAGCCTTTCAACAAGCAAACACAGATGCACCCAGTTTTCCCCAAGAGACAACCAATCCAATTGGAATGCAAATTGGATATGCCGCACTCATTATCGCATCGAGTGCCCTATTGTATGAGCTTTACTTCAAGCAGTTTAACCAGCAAGAGCCTAATGAAAGAGATTCTTTCTACAACGATAAACTTAGTGACGAGATTTTTGTATACGCTCTACTCACATCTATATTAAATGTACCCAAATTCATTCTAACAGCCATCAGTGCTCATCACCAAAAGCGCTTAGTCCAGGATGCCAAACTAGGAGCTCATTTTCCTCAATTAGCCGAAGCTCAAAATGCGTTAACTTGGAGCGATGTATCACTCATGCTAATCCCTTTTGAAACCTTAACAGCTTTGAGCATCTCCAATCGTCTCGTGAACAAAAAATACAACCAGCTACATTTCCTAATCCCTTTGGGCTTTTCGATGGCTTTGACCGAAACAATTGGAATTCTTCCTATAAGATCAACAACCCACCCTGATGCTTTGGCTTCATTACTTCTACTTATATTTGGAAATATGCTATGGATATATCCCACCATGTACGAAATTATATACTGGTCATCTCGATTCTACTGTCGATAAATTTCACGGGCTTTGCTCTAAACGCTCAACCTCCACCTGAAAGCCGGGCCCTTGTGCCTCTAAGTGTTTTTGGGGAGCACTCGATTCAAGAAGTGCTGCTTACGCTATTTGGCTCATCACCAACGGAAACAGATGAAACACAACCCTATAATGGCCTCAGATGGTTTCAAGTGACGATGAATACGCCCATTCTTCAAAATGTTTTGGCC
>JAESQZ010000071.1 GCA_016764955.1 Deltaproteobacteria bacterium
CTCACGAGTCTTATCAACATCAAACAACTTATCTTGTGCTTCAATCACAATAAAAAATCTGTCGTCAGTTACTTTTTCAAATAACTTCGAGTGAAACAACGGGTGATGCAGCCTAGGAAGCCCATTCAGAAAAAGCATTCCAAAAACAGCCGCTAACGAGCTAAACAGAATGGTCACTTCAAAAGCAGGTGGAACAAATGCCGGTACACTCCAAGTTGGCTTACCCCCAATATTCAAGGGGTAATCATAGGCTGAAATCCAAATCATGAGCCAAGAAATCAATACACATCCTATGATTCCAGCAACCAACACCGCCCAGGGCAACACGCTATCCTTGAGCCCCATGGCTTTATCCAAACCATGCACCGGAAAAGGCGTACAAGCATCCCACTTCTTATAGCCCGCTTTACGGACCTCTTCAGCAGCATGACATATTTCATGCGGCGTCTTATACTCGGCAAGAAGCGCGTAATTCTTAAGCATGGTGATCATCCCCGTGCGGCATTATGCCCTTCACTTCTGCCATTGCAATCACTGGCAAATAGCGAACAAAAAGCAAGAATAATGTGAAGAATAATCCAAACGAACCAAGCAAGAAAATAGGCTCCCAGATTCTCGGTGAGAAATAATGCCAACTAGATGGCAAAAAGTCTCGATTAAGCGAAGTGACGATAATCACGAATCGCTCAAACCACATCCCGATATTCACAAAGATTGCGAGAATAAAACTAGCTGTAATGCTAGTCCGAAGCCTCTTAAACCAAAACAACTGCGGTGTCAGAACGTTGCAAGACACCATCGTCCAGTAAGCCCAGGCATAAGGCCCAAAAGCTCGGTTGATAAAAGTGAACGATTCATATTCGTTTCCACTATACCAAGCCATGAAGAACTCAATCCCGTAGGCATAACCCACCATGCTCCCCGTCACGAGAATAATCTTATTCATATTCTCAATATGCTTAATCGTCACGATGTCTTTAAGACCCAGCCATTTCCTCGCTGGCAACATGAGAGTTTGCACCATGGCAAAGCCGGAAAAAACAGCCCCTGCCACAAAGTAAGGCGGGAAAATCGTCGTATGCCAACCAGGCAACTGAGCTATCGCAAAGTCGAAAGACACCACGCTGTGAACAGACAAAACCAGCGGTGTCGACAAAGCAGCCAGCAACAAGTAAGCCCGCTCATAATGGAGCCAATGCCGCATCGAGCCGCGCCAACCGAGAGAAAATAAGCCGTACCACATCTTAGCTGTCTTGCTCTTTACCCGGTCGCGAAGCGTCGCTAAGTCAGGAATCAAACCGACATACCAAAAGTGTAAAGAGACTATGAAGTAGGTCCCAACTGCAAACATGTCCCACAGAAGCGGCGACCTAAAATTCGGCCACATATCCATTTGGTTAGGCAGTGGGAAGAAGTAATAGACCACCCAAATACGACCCACGTGGATACCCGGAAAAATCAAAGCACAGATAACAGCAAAAATCGTCATCGCTTCCGCATATCGGTTAATAGACGTTCGCCACTTCTGCCTAAAGAGATACAAAATTGCGGAAATAAGCGTTCCTGCATGACCAATACCAACCCAGAACACAAAATTGACAATGTCCCAGGCCCAAAAAACCGGGCTCGAATTTCCCCAGATCCCAATACCTTCCCAGATAAGATAGACAATGGAGAGGAAAAACATCACCATCAACGAAGCTGAAATTGTGAAACCGATTAGCCACCCTTTTGGACTCTTCAAAAAGGGTGTTTCCGGCATTTTGCAAACAGCTTCGGTCACATCATGATAGGAAAGTCCGCCACGAATCAGCGTCTCGCGCTTGGTGACCTCTTCCTCTAAACTCACATCTCCGCGATGCATATTAGACAAGCTCCTGGTTGGGGTTTCTGAGTTTTGCCAAATAGGACGTCCTTGGGCGATTATTCAACTCATCCAAAAGGTCATAATTCCGATCTGTTTTTTTCAAAACACTGACTCGACTTTGGTCATCGTTCAAGTTTCCGAAAGTGATGGCCCCAGTCGGGCAAGTCTGCGCACACGCAGGCGTTACTGCACCATCAGGCAGATCATCCGAATCTTTCTGCTCTCGTGTCGCGGCAATTTTTGCTTCCTGAATTCGTTGTGTGCAATACGTACATTTCTCCATCACGCCACGATAACGAACCGTCACGTTTGGATTTTTCTGCATCTGCAAAAGAACATTTCGTTCTTTGTTGACGGGGTCAACATAGACATCCCCACTATGCGTATAATCAAGATAATTAAATCGACGCACTTTATATGGGCAGTTATTTCCGCAATAACGCGTTCCAATACAACGATTATAAATCATTGTATTCAGGCCTTCTTTATCGTGTACAGTCGCTGATACTGGGCAAACTGGTTCGCATGGCGCGTTTTCGCAATGCATACAAGGCACCGGCTGCGCAATGCTAAGCGGATTCTTCACATCACCTGTGAAATAACGATCCACACGGATCCAGTGCATCACACGCGAACGCATCACTTGGTCTTTACCAACCACAGGAATATTGTTTTCTGATTGGCAAGCCGTCACACAAGCATTGCATCCAATACAAGTGGTTAAGTCAATCACCATCCCCCATTTGTTGCCTGTGTACGGCCAAGGCTTGGTCATTTGAGGCAACTTGTGCTGCTTAATCTTCATGCCGGCGCCAAACTCTTCGGCAGTTCTAATTCTAGCAGGGTTACGTTTATCCAAAGACAACACATTGATTTCTTGAATAACGTCGGCATTCATCGCAAACTGTTCTTGGGTCGTTGCGAGCGATTCTGTTTTCCCAGTTCGCTTCAACAAAACACCTTCAGCCAGCCTACGCTTTAGATCTGGTAGTATTTTATAAGAATCAACACCTACATCGTTGCCAATATAGCCAGCTTTTGTTCGGCCATAACCCAAAGTGACAATAACCGTTTCCTCAGCCAGCCCCGGCATCACGAAAGATGGCATCTCAACTGTCTGGCTACCAACTTTTACTGATAAAATATCAGCATGGTAAATCCGGTCATGTACTGAGCTTTTAATTCCCATCTTCAGCGCCAAGGCTTGACTCACCA
>JAESQZ010000072.1 GCA_016764955.1 Deltaproteobacteria bacterium
AGTATAAACAACCTCATGTGTCCCCTTACCTGCACTTGAAGGATCAAATTTGTTTTCTATAATACCGGGGCCGCTAAAAGTACCACCAGTTGGTGATCCCGTCAGAATAACTGCCGCATCACTTTCACAATAAACAGTATCAAGACCTGTAAAAGTCACTATGGGTACAGAATTAACAGTTATTATAACATCATCTGTGTTGGAACAACCATTGGCATTTACACCAGTTACAGTATAATTGGTAGTAGATGCAGGTTCAGCCATTGGAGCTTTGCAATCGCTACAACTCAGTCCTGCATTTGGATTCCAGCTATAAGAGTTTCCACCACTTGCTGTAAGTTCAACACTATCCCCTTCACATAAAGAAATATCATTTCCCGCACTAATTGTTGGTGACGGATTTACTATGATCTTTACTGTACCTACATCTTCACAACCATTTGTATCAACAACAATTACACTATATGTGACGGTAGATGTTGGACTGGCAATAGGATTTGAAATGTTCGGATTGTTAAGGTCGGTGATCGGGCTCCACGAATACGTATCACCCCCGCTAGCAGACAATTGGGCATTCTCACCTGAACAAATCGTGGTGTCATTTCCTGTTATTGCTGTTGGTAAAGCGTTCACCGTAATTATCACGTCATCGGTTACACTACATCCATTAGAATCTGTAATTGTAACACTGTAGGTTATGGTTACTGTTGGGTTAGCTATAGGATTGAAAATATTGGTATTACTCAATCCTGATGAAGGTGTCCATGAATAATTAACTCCACCACTTGCGTTTAATTGGACACTGTCACCGATACATAAACTAACATCATTCCCTGCACTTGCACCAGTTAAAGTTCCAATAGTGATAACTACACTATCCATACTCTGACAACCAATCGAATCCATGACAGTAACATAATAAGTAGTGGTCGATGCAGGTGTCGCTACCGGATTGGAAATGTTAGGATCACTTAATCCTGTAGTTGGGCTCCAACTATAGTTATTACCTCCACTGGCCATAAGCTGTGCATTACCTCCGGAACAAATACTTGTATCATTACTCATCAACACTGTTGGAGATGCCGCAATATTAACTACAACGCTATCTATTGATGAACAACCAGCCAAATCCGATACTGTTAGATAGTACTTTGTCATAACAGTGGGTCCAGCAATTGGATCAGAAATATTAGGATCATCTAAACCTGTTGTTGGTGTCCAGCTATAAGAAGTTCCACCGCTGGCATTCAACCGTGCGGATTCACCAAGACAAATGGTTGTATCGTTTCCGGCATTTGCTATAGGTAGTGAACCAACTGAAACTATCACACTATCTGCACCTATACATCCATTACTTCCGGTAACTGTTACATAATAAGTGGTTGTTGAAACAGGACTTGCAATGGGTGTAGAAATATTTATGCTATCAAGATCAGCGGATGCTGTCCAATTGTAAGTAACTCCACCCGTTGCATTGAGCTGAACATTTCCACCATCACAAACACTGGTATCAGTACCGGCATCAGCCAAAGTTGAATTTACTGTGATATTGATAGAGTCTATTTCCTGACAGTTGTTGGAATCTGTTACAGTAACATAATAAGTTGCATTTGCTGTGGGATATACAAAAGGATTGACAATCGCTGGATTGCTGATATCAGATCCGGGTGTCCAGCTATAACTATCCCCACCTGTTGCTGTTACTTGCACGCTGTCACCAAGACATACGGTGGTATCATTTCCTGCCTCCGCAACAGGAAGTAAATAAACTGTTACGGTAGCTATTGCAGAAGTATCTATGCAATTATTTGTATTGGTGATCACCAGATAATAATCACCTGAGTTATTGGCAGTATAATTTTGACTGGTCTCACCGCTAAGGATAGCGTTATTTTTATACCACTGATTTCCCGTAGTGGAATCAGAACTCAATATTGCAGAACCTCCACTGCAAAAAGCCGTAGAATCATTGGACGTAATGGCAGCAACAGGGTTATCATAAACGGTAATATTAACCGTATCTGTATCAAAGCAGGAACCACTTGAAACCGTTACAACATAGCTTGTAGATACTGTTGGAGATGCAACAGGGTTGCTTAGTGTTGAGTCGTTAAGTGAGGAGCCAGGGCTCCAGGTATAAGTAACTCCACCGTTTGCATTCAACTGGATACTTTCTCCCAAACATATACTTGTATCATTACTGACCGTGGCAACTGTTGTACCAATTGTCACATTAACCGAATCATAATTAGAACATCCGGTTATCGCATCGGTAACTGTAACTAGATATTGAGTAGTGCTGGAAGGTGAAGCTTTTGGGTTTGCTAAAACAGAATTGTCTAAACCTGCCGTGGGAGACCACGAATAATTATAAGAACCTGTTCCTCCGGTAACAACAGGTGAGCCACCCAAGATAGCGCTATCACCGGGACATATAGAAATATTCGTTCCGCCATCAACGATCAAATTACTTACGGTAATAATTACGGTATCTTTATCATTACAGCCAAAAGAATCTACAACAGTAACAATGTAGGTTGTTGTAATAGTTGGCGATGCGGTAGGATTCGCAATGGTATCACTGCTCAAACCAGTTGAAGGTGTCCATGCATAACCGTAGGGATCATTACCAGCAGATGCTGTAGGAGCACCACCTATTATAGTATTGTCGCCCAAGCAAATGGTTGTATCAGTTCCTGCAGAAGCTGTGGTAGGACAAGGCTCAATCTCAATAACCGAACCAAATACAGGACCCCAATTACCGTTTGGATCTTTAACCCTTACATAAAACACATTCAAGCCTATTGCTACATTGTCAGTACTGATATTTACTGAGATCATTTCCATAGCCTCATCAAAAGTTCCATCAAAACTTACAAATGCAGTTCCATTGCCTTGACCGGGATCTGTATTCCAGAAACCTTCTCCCTGTGCAACATATATGCTTCTCGTTGACCCTGTCAAACTATCTTCTACATTTACAACAACGGAAAACACAGGTCCCCAAACACCTTCAGCATCTTTAACACGAGTACTGAATTTGTGAATACCAGATGCTGGAAGATTTACCGTATCATTCAATACAGATTCCAGAGCCTCGTCTAAATTACCATCCAAGGCTAAAAGTGTTTTTCCATTACCTATTCCTGGATCAGCATCCCAGAAATATTCTGACTGAATTACTTTAATACTTCTAAGATCGGTGGAAAGCACTTTCTCAACATTAACAACAACCGAGAAAATAGGTCCCCATGTATTGTTTGCATCTTTAACTCGTGCATTAAAAGTATGCAGCCCTGATGCAGGTAAGTTTAAAGTGTCATTGAATACAGATTCAAAAGCTTCATCAAGATTTCCATCGATAGCTAATAAGGTATTTCCCAATCCGACCCCCGGATCTGTATCCCAAAAATATTCTGCTTGCATCACTTTAATATTCCTTACAGCTGATGAAAGTGAGTCTTCAACATTAATAATTGAAGAGAATACCGGTCCCCAAGCATCATCTGCGCTTTTCACCCGAACACTGAATTTATGAATTCCGGAAGACGGTAAACTCATGCTGTTCTTCATCACTATTTCAACAGCTTCATCTAATGTTCCATCCAAAGCTGCAAGAGCAGTACCCAACCCCTGACCCGGATCAGTATCCCAGAAATATTCTGCCTGCGTTACCTTTATTTGTCTGA
>JAESQZ010000073.1 GCA_016764955.1 Deltaproteobacteria bacterium
ATACGCCATCAAACTTATTGTTCGCATCCCTATAGGGCTCAAGAAATTCCTCTTTGCCTGTAATAACAAAGCCGCGTTGTCCTGTTTCCATATCCACAATAAGCTTTTCTAGATGATGGCTCTGAGCAACCACATCCTCTGAAAGTGAGACAACACCTTTCATTGCATTTGTCGTCTCTCCTAGATTGTACAAAAGAAAAAGGGTAGAAGAGATAAGGAGACATATAAACAAGGCAGCTAAGGCAATAATTTTGTTCTTAATCGAGAGGTTCATCGCTTAATTCTCATCTCAAGCCGGATCAAGGAGGCCGATAGTCTCCATCTTTCTTCGAATTCTCTGCTTTAGAAGCTCCTGAATCTCAAAGTCAACAACATCATCGATGGCATGAATTTCACGGATAAGTAGAATCCTATTCTCCTTTAATTGTTCGGAGAGCTCTATGGCTTCATTCATGATCTTGACCGCTTTTTCCCATTCCTTCCAAAAGCCTTTCGCATTGATCTTTTCGACTGTGCTAATATTCAACTTCTGATATTTGTTCCAGAATACATCGACATCTTCCAGTTGCTTCTCATATTCTTTCTTGGCTCTGTCTACTTGCCTCGCCATGAAATAGTTGACGGCATTGTTCGCCTCCCAGATGCTTACCTCTACCTCACGAATGCTCTTTTCTTTTCTGAGTAGATCGGGAAGCCCCTTTACAAAGGCAGGCTGAATTTTGTAATCAATGATATCATCGGCAATATGCACAATATCCCAAGCTTTTTTCTGTAAGTTCTCCATTCTGGTTCGTGCTTTAATGAAACTTTCTGCCACCGCTACAATTCTTGTCCATCCAGTGTTGAATTTTTCAACTAGTTTTTTCGCGTCATCACTTTCTATCAGAGCTTCATATTGAGTCATAAACTGATCGACATCTTTGAGCTTATTTTTATATTCATTGAGACTCTTTAGCGTAGGATCCATTCCGTAGTCTAGGAGGGCCTCTGCGACCTCCCAAATACTCACCTCTATCTCCCGGATGGCCTGCTCCATTGGGAGATCCTTGCTTAAGAGTTCTTCTGCAATTGCAGTGGCTTTGCTCTTACCAGTTAAATAAAAAAAGAGACCACCTCCGATTAGGAGTAAACAAAAAATAGCAAGCGACAATTTTATTTTGTCTGCTATAAAAGATTGGAGTGATGATTTTAGTTGTCCCGCCATTTTTAGTCCCCCAAAAAAACACCTGTTCTTCAAACTAGGTTATACCAGGCACCTTGCCTAAATAGCTAATCTAAGCGCCCCTATTCCCCGATACATTAGCCGTTTATGAATCACCCTTATCTTTCATAAGCGTTTTAAAATGTGCCAAAGTTTCCAAAATCGTCTTTTCAAGTGCTTTTTGATCTTGGCCAGTTAATAGACTAATCGCCTCGTTGAAAGTGTTAACCGGGTACACTTTAAAAACACCCTGCTTACAAGACTCCACAACCTCTTCAGTAAGATTTAAATCAAAATGATTGCTTGCAGGCATAATAACAGCATTATGCATCTGCCTATGACGGGCTTTGCAGATTTTATGAAATCCCTCGATTTTTTCGTTAATCCCACCAACAGCCTGGATGTGCCCACGTTGGTCCATTGAGCCTGTTATGGCAAAATGCTGATAAATAGGCACATTCGCCAAAGCTGAAAAAAGCGTACAGGCTTCTGCGAGCGCTGCAGAATCACCTTCGATCTCGCCATAGGTTTGTTCCATGCATAAGATGGCGTCAAAGTTCAAGGCTGCTTTACGACCAAAGCAGTCAGCTAGAAATCCACGAATAATCAAACGGCCTTTGGTATGAATCGGGCCGCCTTGTTCAGTTTCGCGCTCAATATCGATGAGCTCGCCATCACCCGGTGCTACTCGACAAGTCACTCGAACTGGAACCCCAAATTCATAGCTCCCAAGCTCAATCACGGTCGTCGCATTGGCTTGGCCAACAACTTCGCCAGAAGTCTCAATCGAAACCCGATTCTCGAGTATATCTTCGATCATTTGGTTTTGTATAAAAGATTCTCGCTCCTCATAAGCTTTTAAAGTCTTTTGAATATGCTCACGTTCGATCAAGCGCGATTTCGCTTTTCCGGCCCAATAATTCGCCTCGCGAACCAAATCAGCCATGTCCCCAATGCGTGAAGTTAACTTGTTTTGGTGGCCAGCCACTCGAACTGCTTGCTCAATAATCCGCGTCGCTCCTTCAGGTGTTAAAGAGCGCATTTTCTCATCAGAACATAAGTGACTTAAAAAACGTGCATAGCGTTCTAAATTCTCATCCGAGCGTTCCATCTCGTTGTCAAAATCCGCTTTGACTTTAAAAAGCTTGCTAAAGTCTAGGTCTGTCTTAGACAAAACATAATAAATCTCAGGCAGACCAATCAAAATCACTTTGATTAGCAGAGGCACAGGCTCTGGTCTTAACGAGGCCACAGACACCATTCGGCCAGGCTCCCCTGGATCGTCTAGTTCAACTGCTCGGTTTTTCAAAGCACGCTTTAAGCCTTCCCAAGCAGCTAGATCCCGCAAAAGATCTTGAGCATCTAAAACCAAATAGCCCCCATTGGCTTGATAAAGTGCGCCCGCTCGGATTCGTGTATGATCTGTAATCGTCTCGCCACCACGCAAACGTTGTTCAATACGACCTATTAAATTAGCAGACGTGGGATGTGTCTCTTGCACAACAGGCGCACCAGATGATTTTGAATGCGTCACCAAGACGTTAACCCGATAACGAATCAATGCTGGCTCATCGTCATCGAAATCTTCTTCGTCATCATGTGATCGTTTTCGAGGTCGCCCCGTGTCTGGATTATCATCTCGATTATCTCGCTCATCTGGCACAAGACGCCGTAGGCGATTTAAAGCATCTTCTTGGCACGCTTCCAAATGAGATAAAATTCTAGCAACTGACTTCCAGCTGTTTTTGGCACTATCAAACAAAGGGTTTAAAATCGTATTAGCTGTCTTTTTTTCAAGAGCATCAATCGCGTCATCAGCCTCTTTTTCAATGCTTCTAATACGCCTGATGCAATCTTCTAAATGAGTCTCAAGTCTTTCGGCATTTTGCTCCAAGTTTTGCTTTTCACGCGTACTGAGCTCCTCGAACTCTTCCTCAGAAATAGCCTCGCCTTTCGAATTGGCTGGCGTGATGGTAAGGGCTCCCGCAGAACGTTGTAGTAAAAAACCCTTTTCAGAAGCTTCACGATCAATAATCGTTAATATCTCTTCGGTCTTATTCTGAGACTGATCCTGAATTCCTTGACGCTCGGTCAAGTAGCGCTCGGACTCAAAGGTTTTCTCCAAGTCAGCCATAAAGCGCTCAACTAAGTTGTCATAAGTTTTTTTGACTCTTGGCCCAGAACCCGCCGGCACTCTAACCGCTAATGGTCGATCCCGATTATCAAAATTATAAAGCAAAACAATATCATCTGGGGGTGATTCTTTAGCGGCACGCTCTGACAAAAGCTGGTTAACAGTAGAGGCTCTCCCTGTTCCAGATTCACCCACTACAAAGATATTAAAGCCACGCTGGCGCACACCAAGGCCCATTTCAAGCGCAGTGAGTGCACGCTTTTGAACCATGGCACCAAAACGAATCCCCTTACTTTTCTTGCGTCTGCGTCCTGTCAATCCTGCGCGAACACAAGAAAGATCTTCAAGTTGCCACCTGAGCGCTTCTGGGCCAATCGGCTGAATCATGCTTATAATATCTCCCCCGAGCAGCTTAGCAAAAGGTCCTTCGTGATGCCAGGAACATTTCCAATGCTTAAAGTTGTTATATGTCCATGAGGATCATTTCCCTACTGTTCATACTTTTGGCTAGCTCATTATTCAGCCACAACAATCAAACAAAGTCAGACAGCAAAACGCTCTTCATATTCAACAGGCAGATTGGCAACCCGCCTGGTTTTGCTGTATCGGGCTCACTATATCTGGGGTTCAGCGGGCTTGGCGTCGGTGCGCTAGCGGCAATTTATCATGCCAGGAATCCTGGAAAATCCCTAACGGAAAATATTCAAGAGAGCCATGCACTGGCCGGCGCTTCAGCAATCATGATTGCTTTTACAAGCTCAATGCTCATCCAAGCCTTTACCAATTTTGGCCTTGCTGTTCAAAACTGGTACAATATCCCTGAGGGTAATACAGCACTGACTTTTGGGGATCTTTAGCACCGTGGTCGATAAGGCCTATACGCTGGGCGTGTTTTTAAAATAATATCGATTTGACTCGCAGGTGGCTTATTGGGGTATGGGATACCAAACAAAGTCGAATCCGGATTATTAATACGAGCGCCACTGGGCTCACCGGTTTCACGTTCTTGGATTAGATATAAATTGTCAAACATGAGGCGCCAAAACTTGGTTTGATGTTCAACATGCCGAATTTGATGAGTAGCTTCTGGAAAGTGTTTTTCCCAATCGAAGCTTTCGGGGA
>JAESQZ010000001.1 GCA_016764955.1 Deltaproteobacteria bacterium
ACCAGGCTATTGTTATTTTTTGTTGCTTTTGGATTAAATTTTTTAGGATGCAGAATACTTATGATCGCATCTCCTATTTGCTGCTTTTCCTCTAATTCAGCAGCAGAGAAAATTCGAGCACCCTTTTTTCTAGCTTTTCTCAAAAAATGAGCCATGAGAGCACTGCTTTCATCGAACCCACTATGCCAAATCTCAGTCACGCGAATCTCATCAAGCACTCTGAAAAACCCAACTATATGATCTGCATCTGGATGAGACAGTGCCATAATGTCAATTTGCTTAACACCCTTGCGCCTCAAAGCAGTCAGTAAATACTCTTCTCGGGGGCCGCCATCAACCAGCATAACTTTGCCATTTGGAAATTCGAAAAGTGTTGAATCACCCTGACCAACTGGCAAAACCGTAATATGAACGCCGCCAGGCTTAGCCCCATAGCCTGAAAACAAAAGCACGGCAGTAAGCGCCAGAGCTGTTAGGCGAAATTTTTTGACGGCTAAAACCAATATAACCGTCCAAAGTGCTGCTTGCCATGCTGTTGGTGGCATCAACCATAAAAGGCCACCTACATAGTCACCCAAGGCCTCACATAGTGATTCTAGCCCCCCTGCAAACCAAGCTGCTGGTTGATAAAGACCTATAGTCGCTAAAAATATTGCTGGTGTCTGAAAAAAAGCCGCTAGGGGCATCAATACAAGATTGGCAGCTAGCCCCCCTAAAGCAATCGTTCCAAAATAATAGGCGCTTAAAGGAATCGTTAAAATACCGGCCATTAAAGAACCCGACAAAAGCAAACCAAAAATTGCCAAATAAGAAAAAAGGAAACTCGGATCCAGCAAATACTGCGGAGCCATCACAATACTGACAAAACCAGCAAGCGCAAACGACTCCAACAAAGAGCTGTCTCTTCTAAGCAATATCCCCAGCAAAACAACCGAGCTCATAAAAGCAGCTCGAATCGCTGACGCTGAACCACCCGAAAATAGCGCGAAAGCCGATATCGATAAAAGCGTCAAAATACTCGCTGGAGCCTGAGCACGAGAACGTCGGCCCACACTCGGAATTAGCAATAATATAAATCTAAACAAATAGAAAAATAAAAATGACAAGCAGCTAATTTGCAAACCACTTACAGCTAACAAATGCCCCGCGCCTACATTTTGAAATATCTGTTTTTGGTCTGTTTCAAAGTAATCAGTGTCTCCAATCATGAGCGCCAAAACAACCCCTGCTTCTCTGGGAGTCAGTTGACTACTTAATCTTTCACGAAGCTTTTGACGCACCGACACCCACCAGGACACTTTCTTTTGTGCTTCAAGCACACGCACCCGAAAAGGACTATAAACAGACAAACGCCCATGATAACCTCTGGCAACCCCAAACCAGTAGGCATCAAAGTCGCCTGGCATTAAGGCATGTTGAAAGCGCTTAGCCTCGCCTATCAAACGAATTCGATCCCCTGATCTCACTGGAACCCGAGCAGCACCATCCTTCAAAAAAACTTTGAGCCTAAAGCCGCGATCTGCCCGAAAGCGCAATCTTAAACCAGACGAAAGGGTTGGCACGGCCTCTTCTACAGTGCCTTCTATTGTCGATAAGCCACTCGAAATACGTGATTCACATGCCTTAAAATTATTAAGTTTATATTGAGACAGTGCTGCTACAAGCGCAAAGGCTGCCCCAAAGACCAAAGCCGCCCTAAAAGACTTTTCCTGAGCAATAGCCGCCAAAGCAGCGCTAAACCCTGCAAACAAACACCAAATACTTGGCTGTAAATCTGCTAAAAACCCCGAATAGCCACCGCAAATGGCTGCACAAAACAGGATAAGGGCAACTGGCATCATGTCGCAGGTGTCATGCCAGCGTAGGCTGGCATGACAAACTCACCACCCCAGGCCTAATAGATCAAACAAAAGCGCTATGACGCCAATTCCCCAAAATCTCGATTTTGAAGATTCAATTTGCGTGGACTCAAAAAGAACAGCATGATGGGTTCTTGGCAAAGCCTTAAGCCATTGGACAATTTCAGCCTCTGATGCAACCTGCCCAGAATCTGCAACATATTTAACAAGCTCTTGCCTAAAGTCTTCACAAGTCTCAAAACGCTTTTCAGGATCCTTTTCCAAGGCTCGGCGCAAAATATTAGCTAACTGTTTTGGTAATGTTTCTGGAATTGAAACCTGACACTCCGAAATATTTTTTAGAGTTAGCAGGTCATTTGAACGCTTAAACAGGCGTTTCCCCACACAAAGCTCAAAAAATATGACACCCATCGAAAAAATATCACTCTGGAAAGATATCTTTTCTCCAGCAGCTTGTTCTGGCGACATATAGCCATACTTACCTTTTAGAACACCTGTAACCGTATGACTTGATTCATGCTCGATTTTTGATATCCCAAAATCTAGCAATTTAACTTCGCCATCACTTGTCAGCATCCAATTTTGAGGTGAAATATCTCGATGAACAATTTTCTTTCGATGTACAAAAGACAATACTTTAAGTGCCTTTAAAAAAAGAGATGCTACAATAGGAAGTGGCACAGAATGCTGGGATAGCACCCTCCAGTCCTGCCCGTCCAAATACTCCATCACGATGGTATCTTTTTTAATTTCTAAAATATTGACGATATTTCGATGCCTGAGACGAGCCAAAATTCCGACTTCATTCTGAAACATTCTAAGATATTCTGAATTCGATGACAGATGCGGTAGAATCTTCTTTAGAACTACTGGTTTTTTATTAGGACCATGAGCCAAAAAAACCTCTGCCATCCCACCAGTAGCTATTTTTCTAATCAATGCATATTGCGTCACGCTTAAAAAACAGATATTAAGGTTAATCTGTTCCTATGAAATTTTGCATCATATCATACCAGGGCGGACCGGGAGCTTATAGTGAGTTGGCCGCTCAAAAATACTTTGATACAAATTCTCAAATTAGTCTCAAAGGGTTCCCAAGTTTTGAGCAGGCCCTTGATGCAATCGTAACCGGGAAGTCAGACTACGCAATATTACCCATCGAAAACAAGATCACAGGCCAAATCGAAAACGTTCCAGCTCTTGTACGGAGTACTCCTGTACGAGAAATAGGAAGCATTTGGATTCCCATTGAACATCATTTAATCGGATTAAACAGCTCAACACTCGGTGAAATAGAGCGAATTTACTCGCATCCTCAGGCACTCAAGCAATGTAGCAAATTTTTAGCTAGCTTCAAAAACTGCACAACTCATTGCCATGAGGATACAGCACTGGCTGTGAAAAAGATTTGTCAAGATAAAGATCCGATACAAGCTGCAATTGCTTCAAAAGAAGCAGCTGAACTATATGGCCTTAAAGTGCTGCAAACAGGGATCGCAAACAAAGACGATAATCAAACAAGGTTTGTAACCTTAGAACGACAATCTGCTGAGTTGTCATGCCAGCGAAGGCTGGCAT
>JAESQZ010000002.1 GCA_016764955.1 Deltaproteobacteria bacterium
AAAAAACTCGACAAGGGAATTAGGGACGTTGCCTGTGACAGAAAATCTTAGATAACTTATAGACCCGGAAAGAATCGCCATTGGACTTTACGTGCTCCTATCCAACAAGAAATTAAACTAAATACGAGAAGAAAAACCGCAGCTAATTGAGTTTGTATAATTATAAATACGCAGGCTGCAATACCAGTTCCCCAAAAATGCCCATTAGAGAGAGGGCTTCTTTCTGATATGGCAATGTTGTCGATCCCGCCTACAGCGAGCTCAAGAGAGACACTTAGCAATATGGGTATGATTAAAAATGGTTTTAAACTGGCCACTGCAATAGCAAATACACCAATGCTTAAAACCCAAAAAAGCCTGCTGAGGTCTGCTGATTGAAGTGTTTTCGAAGTAAACAAAGAGAAGCTTGTTTTGAGGTAGTCGATTGCGCTGAGCCAGGTAATTGCTACGATAACAATGCAGATAGCTAAGACAGTTGTGCTGGTTTCAGTGTATTGGAGTAATAGCAGCCAATAGACGAAAGAGCCTGCTACAGGGAGCGCCCAGTAAGGTGAACGCTCTTTTCGCACTAGGGCCCAATAACTCCAAATAGCCACAAAAAATAACATGAGTAAAGCTGAAGCGATTGAGGCCTGGGTTTTAGTTAAGAATAGAGTTAAGAAGACAGTGCCGAAGCCACCCATCTGGATGATGGTTTTCATCTTGGCCAAAATACTGGTTTTTACTGACTCATTTCGAAGAGCTACGCTGCTTCTTAAAGCAGTGATAAAAAACTCTCTAGATAAAATAGCAACAGGAATCCACATAGGGACCCAGCCATTACCACTCAAAGATAATGTCACGGCTGCCATCATGATTTTATCAGCGACGGGGTCTAATAAGCCTCCAAGCTTAGTAGGGCCTTCCCGTCTTGCCATGATGCCATCGACAAAGTCACTCATTCCCAAAATGACAAATAGAAAGAAAGCTGCCCAATGCCATGAGGTGTCAGCAAATAGCAACATCGCACAGGGAATCGGTAATAAGATGATACGGCCTAGGGTTACTTGGTTTGCTGTCATTTTTTCTGGACCTGCGCGTGAAGTGAATTGAGTTCACGCTTGGTCAAAGGCCTGAACTCACCAGGGCTTAGGGCTTTAATTGAGATACCTGCAAAGTGGGTTCGAATAATCTTCTGCACAGAATGTTTAATGCGCCAGAACATTTTTTTAATCTGTTTATTTTTCCCTTGAGTTAAAGTCACTTTCACCCAGGTGTTAATTTTTGCTTTTCTCAAAAACTCTATTTCGCTGGGTCCCGTGGGGCCATCTTCCAGATAGATACCCTTTCGGAGTTTGTTGATTTGCTCCTCTGTGGGCATCCCCTTAATTTTGACTTCATAGACTTTTGGAATTTTGAATTTGGGGTGGATTAGCTGATTGGTTAGTTCCCCATCGTTGGTGAGGATCAAAGCGCCCTCTGCATCATAGTCTAGTCGGCCGACAGGGTAAATTCGAGTTTCATTAATGCCCTTGATCAGATCGGCAACTGTTTTTCTATCGCCAGCCTCTTTGGACGCAGATAAAACACCCGCAGGTTTGTTTAATATAAAATAAACGCGTTCCGAAAGTGTGTCTAATGCAATATTGACGTTTTTTCCGTCTACGAAAACTTGATCTTTTTCTGTATCAACGATGACTCCCTGTTGGGAGATGCGCTGCTTGTTGACCCTGATAAGGCCTTGCTCAATCATTTTTTCGACTTGACGTCTGGATGCAACGCCAGCTCGGGCGAGTGCTTTGTGAAGTCTCTCTTGTGCCATAGTGGGTGTAGCATGGTCTTTTTTAGGGCTTTTGGCAATTGCCCTCTTTGTTGACAGGAAGGCTCTAAAATGCTTAAGACCCAGGCACTATGATGAACACCTATAGTTTGATTTTAGGATGCGGAGCATTGGCTCTGGTTTACGGCGTTTGGATGTCTCGCTCGATTCTAGCGGCTCCTGCAGGCAATGAGGCGATGCAGAAGATTGCTTTGGCGATTCAAGAAGGTGCTAAAGCCTATCTAAACAGGCAGTATCGAGTAATTGCGGTAATTGGGCTGATAATTTTCATAGTACTGACAGCTCTGCTTGGCATTTATGTAGGTGCTGGCTTTCTGCTAGGCGCTTTTTTATCAAGCTTGGCTGGTTATATTGGTATGAATATCTCAGTCAGAGCCAATGTCAGAACAGCTGAGGCTGCCCGTAACGGACTGCAGCCAGCTTTGGATATTGCTTTTAAATCAGGGGCTGTCACAGGTCTTTTGGTGGTTGGATTGGGTATCCTAGGAATCATGGGCTACTATCTTGTTCTGCGTTTCGCGCAGTTGGATACCAGAGCCTTGCTGGAAGCCTTGCTGGGTCTTGGGTTTGGTGCTTCGCTTATATCGATTTTTGCTCGCATAGGCGGGGGTATCTTTACCAAAGGTGCTGATGTCGGCGCTGATATGGTTGGAAAAATCGAAGCAGGGATTCCTGAAGATGACCCTAGAAACCCAGCGGTGATTGCCGATAACGTGGGTGATAACGTAGGTGACTGTGCTGGTATGGCAGCGGATTTGTTTGAAACCTATGTGGTGACGCTCGTTGGTACCATGTTGTTGGCAGGGGCTTATTTCAAGGGAGCGGATCTGGAGCTGATGATGATCTTCCCGATGTTGATTGGTGCTGTGTGTATTTTGGCATCAATTGTGGGAACTTTTTTCGTTAAGCTTGGGAAATCGACTGATGTCATGAAAGCTTTGTATAAAGGTTTTGTGGTGACGGCTGCTCTCTCAGCTATTGCGATTGCCGGAATTTGCAGCAGCTGGCTGGGCTTAGACGCGGTTTTAGTCGGCACTCAGATGGCTTTTACAGGTCTAAACCTATTTTACTGCTGCTTGACGGGTCTAGTTGTGACAGGCTTATTAATGCGTATTACTGAATACTACACGATGACAAACTATAGGCCTGTTAAGAGCATTGCGGAGGCATCTCTTACTGGACATGGTACCAATGTTATTCAAGGTATTGCCGTTTCGATGGAGGCTACTGCCCTGCCTGCTGTTGTGATTAGTGCAGGTATTTTGCTTTCTTACCAAAATGCAGGTCTCTTCGGTATTGCTGTCGCTGCTACGACCATGTTGGCGTTGGCTGGTATGATTGTGGCATTAGACGCCTATGGCCCTGTTACAGATAACGCCGGTGGTATTGCTGAGATGTCTAATATGCCTCCTGAGGTTCGTAAAACCACAGATGTTTTAGACGCCGTTGGTAATACGACCAAAGCGGTTACAAAAGGATATGCAATTGGATCAGCAGGCCTCGCTGCTTTGGTTTTGTTTGCAGCCTTTCTCGAAGATGTTAAACATTATTTCCCGCAGTACTCCATCAGTTTTTCGCTCGAAGATGCTTATGTCATGGTTGGCTTGTTTTTGGGTGGCTTACTCCCCTACTTGTTTGGCGGAATGTGTATGATGGCAGTTGGTAGAGCGGCTCAAGCTGTGGTGGTGGAAGTAAGAAGGCAGTTTAAAGAAATTCCTGGTATTATGGAAGGTACTGGAAGGCCAGAGTATGGTCGTGCGGTTGATATCTTGACCCAAAAGGCAATCTCAGAGATGATTTTGCCAAGTCTGCTTCCAGTCGTAGCTCCTATTTTGGTTTATTTCACTATTTGGGCAAGTGTTGGTCAAAAAGAGGCTTTTATTACCCTGGGTTCGATGTTGTTGGGCTTGGTGGTAACAGGTCTATTTGTAGGCCTTTCGATGACCTCAGGCGGTGGTGCTTGGGATAATGCCAAAAAGTATATCGAAGAAGGTTTCTTCGGCGGCAAAGGCTCAGAAGCTCATAAAGCTGCTATAACGGGTGATACTGTTGGCGATCCTTACAAAGATACAGCTGGCCCAGCTATTAATCCGATGATTAAGATTGCGAATATCGTAGCGCTGTTGCTGTTGGCTGTTTTATCGAGGCTGTCGCTTTAGGCAAAAGTATCGTCATCGCTTCGCTCGCAATGACGATTTCCATTACGAAGGGTTTTCTTCTACTGGCTGAACTTCTTCAGGAGGAGGCTCTGGTTTAGGAGCTGGTTCTGGTGGCTGATATTGATCATTGACCCAGCAATCTATCCACTGATCCTGACGACTATCCTCCCCTTCGCACTGCTCAAATTTAGCCATCATACTTAGATCAACATTAAATGTCTCAAATTCGCCGGTGCAATCCCAACTCTGCTGGGCTGAAAATCCAGTTGAGACTGCTTGTACTGCTGGTGGTTCACCGGTGAGCAAGTCAGCCCAATGGCTGGTTGTGGCTGATGAAAGATTGGTAGCCCAATGTACTTCTTCCTGCTGCGTTTCACCGCTGGTATGGTTGTTGTGACTAAAAATTCGTTTAGCACTTCCAGCGGTAAGTTCACGTTGTAACACGCCTGCACCTTCAGGAATAATAAGGCCTACTGCAGTTAAAAAGCGCTCTGTAAAAGCCTCGCCACCATAAGTGCCATCACGAAAACCTCCAAGCAGAATATGATCGGGCGATTCTTGCAATGTCATCATAGCGCTAGAGTTGCTCGTTATGAGCTGTGCTCCGCTTCCATCTGGATCGTGGTAAGAGCTGCTATTTTCAGTCATAAACGCAGTCACATTTTTAGTAGTCCACTGACCCAAGCTGTTTAAAGTGCCATTCGCACTAATCTTACCCATGTGACTAAAGGATTCTTCAGCCCTTTTTTCATCATTCTTAAAAACCATATCGATGGTAGCGCCTTCAGCGGTTATGGACTGCTTGCCATACATTTCCTGACTTCCACTAGAGCAGGCAAATACTTCGAAATTGTTGATATTGCCATTAGCATCTTTGCTTGCCTTGATTTTGACTTTAAAGGATTTGGGGCCTTGAGGGTCTCCACCTCGACCGGGATCTTTCATGCCCTCCATATCGAAAAGATGATAGTTAGCGTCGAATTTTTCTTCAGCCAGCATGGCACCTAGATAACATTGAATTTTGCTGGACTCGATGGCGTTGTTCATTACTTCTCTGTATACGCTGGCCGATTCACAGGCAGCTCTTTCGAGCCCTCCAGCCTCTGACCAATCTTTAGAGTTAAAATCTAGAAGCCTAGTTCCTGTTGTGGCATGTGGACTCTCATCCCCAGTATGGAATATGGTTTTTTGATAGGTGGTTCCGTTTTTAACAACCGGATCTGTGACCTTGGGTAGGTCAGCTACATTAGACAAGACCCCGGCACTGCTGCTGCTGCTGTCGCCTCCCTTTGCGCATCCTGCCATCCCAAGAGCCATGACAACTGCTGCTGCGAAGCCAAAAATTACTCGTTTTATGTTCATTATTTTTCCCCTGCAAAAAAGCGTATTACTAAACCAAGATAATATGCAATTAAAAACACTTGTTCAGAAGCAGCAATTCCCGCCAAGATTTAATTCGTCGTTAGAACGCCATGAAAACAGGGTTTTGAAAACTAAATTTCGTAAATTAACGACGCTGTTTTGTCATCCCGGGCACCGACCCGGGATCCAGAAATGTGGC
>JAESQZ010000074.1 GCA_016764955.1 Deltaproteobacteria bacterium
AATAATATTTGTATTGATGAGTGGCTTTAGGGTGTTATCGATAAAGCGCTGTCCGTCTGCATATTCAGCTTGAACGCTTTCAAGGGAGTAAGCATCAACAATATTGGATTTAGCGGGTTGGCTAATCATGCTTTCAAGAAAGCGCCTGGGTAATAAAGCTAATAGTTGAGACAAGTCTTTATTAGGGTTTTCTTGGATTTGCTCTAATAGTTCATGTGCATGCGTGTTTAGGTTTTCGAGTTTAGGCAAAACTTGAGATGCAAGTGTACGCTCTTCAAGACATCCAGGTTGTTGCCAGTCGCAATGTGCTTTGGCCCGGGTGCGCTCTGTGAATAGATTAAGTTCATGTACGCCATCTTCTAGGCGATCGGTCATGCAAACTAATTCGCCAAAAAAGGTTTCTGCGCGTTGCTGTGGGGCTAAACAGTACTGAGGTTGATGAGCGCCAACGCTGAGTCTTAGGGGTAAAGGATAATTGAGCCAGCCTGCTCGTAAGACTCGTTCCTCAAAAAGATCTCGGAAGTTTTTTTGAGCCCATTCCTGATTGCCGATATTGAGGATTAATCCGCGTTGGGCGTCGATCATTAGATTGATGGGTTGATTACTTAGCCAGGATTCTAGTCGAGATAATTCTTCTGTTTGGAAGATGAGTTTGGAGTCACCTCGAAATACAGCTGCAGCATGCGATGTGGGGTCTACTTGATCTGCTACAACGACAGCTTTTAAGCTGCTTCGGTTGATATCTGTTCCGGTGTAACGACGTAGTGCGTCGTCTAAGGTTCGGCTGCTTAAAAGCTTGTTAGATTCGTTAATGCGAAGTACTGCGCTATCACCAGGGTTAATGCTGTCGATCCGAATGACATCTGCATCTTTAAAAGAAGTCACTGCCGTTAGATAACTGGGCTGCTGAGCAGAATCCGGTATAATCAGTGGCCTTGCCTGGACGATGTAAACTGTGCTTGTCCAGGGTTCGTAAACCAACTCAATGTCCATGCGTTTTTGATAATAGTTGTCTATTTGCTTACCGGCATGGGCCACAAGCTTGATTGCTTGTTGGTTAAGAGTGGGTTTATTTTGAATGCTAGGTGGATTCTTGTGTTCTTCTAATCCGAAAACACCTTCTTCGACCATAGGGATAATGCGCTTCGTTTTAGTTTTGATGATACTTTGAGTTTTTTCTGATGGCTCTATGTAATAGGTATCGAGAGGAACTAAGCTCTCGACCACGCCCTCGTTGTGTCCATAAGCGCATTGCAGTGTAAAAATAGCAGCTAACTTACCAGCGCTTTCTTGAGTGTACAGCACACAGCCAACGGGTATTTTGTCTGGGTTTTGGGCGCCATTAAGTTCTTCCCCAATCATGCGTTGAATAAGCACTGGAGTGATGGGTAGATCAAATAGTGTTTTATCGCCGGCACTGAGTCTCTGAGATAGGGATTTTCTTTCAAAATACGAGGCAACTACCTTGCCCATAGCCTCAAGGACTTTAGATATTTCAGGAGAGACATTGCCGACGCTTACATTGCCGCCGGCGTTGGCAAGTTCTTCAGTGTCTTCCTTACCAGTGCTACGTACCATGAGGCGCCAGCCACTTGACTTTGCTTGTTTTAGGAAAGCTTTTAGGTTTGGTAAATCGACGTTTTGAAGTGAGTTAAACTTGGATTTGATTTGCGAGGCTAAAGCTTGAGAAGGATCCGCAAAAGAATCAGGTAAAACATTTGTTTGCAGTGCGATCCCAAGTGTTTGACTGGCTATTCCCTGGGCTTGAATGATTTCAGACCAAGATTTGCCTAGGTCGAGACCAGCTTGAGCTAAAAGCTCGTTGATGATAGGACTGGGGAGGGCAATAAACTCAGGAACTTGAATCTGATTCTGCTCTTGGAAAAGCTCTTGCGGCAGCATGAGGTTTGCTGATTTGTAGCCATAGCCTTCTCTTTCAGCTTTATGCTCTAATTTTTGCGGTTCAAACTGGGCTGCCAGGGCTGAAAGAGTTAGAAAATATATGATATATTTCATGTTTATATTTTAATATTTAATACAGGCTGAAATCAAGCCCTATGCAAACTTGTCATAATATTCTATTCCCAGCCTGAATAAATGACTACACTGCAACTGGCTCTTAATCCTCATGGCTCTCTATATGCCTTGTTAGGTGAATTTATCCCTGCTGGCAAGGGTCTTCTTGCGCTGGGTGTTTCTCCTTTGACGCTTCAAACTCCCACGACTAAATATTGGTGCCAGTTCAGCAGGAGCTTCCTCAACAAGGCTTGCATAGGTGAATCCCTTCCGATCACTCTGTCTGCCTCAGAATCTGCTGAATGGTTGCTGAATGCGCCCCCCATGCTTGGAGCCGAATATCTTAAACCTGAGACTCTGGAAAAACATTTTGCCGAACTATCATCGGCGCTTGAGACTGAGTTAACCGAATTTTCTGGAGACCTCAGAGCCTATCTTGAAACTAAAAAATCACCTTTTAGTCAGCTCGGTCGCGTTTACTTCCACCTTGCAGAGAGGAAAAATGAAGATAAGTATCCATTTGCTTTTCTGGTCACCTACAGCCATAAACTAAGCTCTCAAGGAAAGAACCAACACTTGCCCCTTAGGCGTGCTTTGGAAGAGTATGTAGGGGTAGCTCATAATGATCAGTTGATTCAACTTTTAAAGCCCATTCAAATTGCTGCCGAAAAAAGCGCGTTTCTTAAAAATTTATTGGATACACAAGCTATCTATGACCCACAAGCTTGGGAGCCTCAGGATGCGTATTGTTTTCTCAAAGACCTGAGTCTCTTTGAGGCCGCAGGCATTGTGGTTCGTGTGCCTAAGGCTTGGAGTCAGAAACGGCCTCCAAGGCCTAAAATACAAGTTCAGATTGGTGATCAGAGTGCTATTAAACTTGGTGCAGACAGCCTTTTAGACTTCAATGTGCATATGACGCTGAACGGAGAAAAACTAACACCTCAGGAGTTGAAGCAATTATTGGCCAGTCAATCGGGTCTTTCTTTGATTAGGGGTCAATGGGTGGAGGTGGATCCGAGTAAAATTCGAGATCTACTCTCGCAGTGGGAACAAAGCGGCGAGATGACATTTTCAAAATCCATGAATCTGCTCGCTGGAAGTGATAAAATACGAGATATAGAGTCAGACTGGCTTCAAGTCGTCGCCGGAAAGAATCTGGCGGGTCAATTAGAACAACTATCGAACCCCAGACAGCTTGCTCGGTCAGCGAACCCAACACCCGAACTTAATGCAATGTTAAGGCCCTACCAAGAAACGGGTGTTCAGTGGCTATGGAGTCTAAATCGACTCTCTCTAGGCGCCTGTTTGGCCGACGACATGGGACTTGGGAAAAGTATCCAGATCATATCGCTACTCATATTGCTCGCTCGTGAAAAATCAAAAACAGCTCTGTTACTGCTTCCAGCATCTTTGATTGGAAATTGGAAATCCGAGCTGGCACGCTTCGCACCACATCTCAAAGTCGCTGTTGCTCATCCGGCAGAATCTCTTGTACAGCCAGATGATAGCATCCACTTAGTTATGAGTACCTATGGATACTTTTCACGAGTACCCTGGATACTGAGTAAACATTGGAGCTTGGTGGTTCTTGATGAGGCACAAGCCATCAAGAATCCAGGCGCTAAGCAAACTCAGGCAGTCAAAAAACTTGTAAGCGATCATCGGCTGGCATTGACAGGGACGCCGATTGAAAATCGCCTGGGAGACCTTTGGTCACTGTTTGATTTTTTGTGTCCCGGTTTATTGGGTAGCAGCAAAGAATTTGCTAAATTTGTTAAGTCACCTCATGCGTCCAAGTCGCTGAAAAAGCTCATTCGTCCCTATCTCTTGCGTCGCTTAAAGACAGACAAACAAGTGATTTCGGACTTGCCGGACAAGACCGAAGTTCTGGCCTACTGTGCCTTAAGTAAACGCCAGGCTGCTTTGTATCAAGAGTCTGTTCAAGAACTTCAAACTATCTTAAAAAAAACAGACGGTATTCGGCGACGCGGTATTGTGTTGGCGTTTTTGATGCGCTTTAAACAAATCTGCAATCACCCCTCTCAATGGCTTTCGGATGGTGTTTATGAGCCAAGTGAGAGTGGTAAATTTGAAAGGCTCTTAGAAATCTGCGAAGAAATAGCCTCTAGGCAAGAAAAAGTATTGATTTTTACGCAGTTCAAAGAAATTATTGAGCCACTTGAGCGGTTTTTGAGACCCATTTTTGGAAGACCAGGCTTAATCTTGCATGGAGAAACACCTGTGAAGAAGCGCTCTGCGCTTGTGGATGAGTTTCAACGCGAAAATGGCCCCCCATTTTTTCTGCTTTCAGTTAAATCAGGTGGTACGGGACTTAATCTTACTGAGGCTTCTCATGTGATCCATTTCGATCGTTGGTGGAATCCAGCCGTTGAAAATCAAGCCAGCGACCGAGCCTATCGAATTGGTCAAAAAAAGAATGTCCTGGTACATAAGTTCGTTTGTCAGGGAACCTTGGAAGAAAAAATAGATTCCCTAATATCAGCTAAGCAAACCCTTTCCTCTGAAATTCTTTCTGATTCAGCCGAATCAAAACTTACTGAGCTTTCCAATGAGGAACTGATTAATTTAGTTTCCCTCGATATTAGGAGTATAAAAAATGTTTAGTTTCTCTGGAGGGTGGCCTGCTTATGTCCCCGTAGCAAAGCGCCGATTGCAAGCTGAAAAAAAAATCAAGGCACTTTCTAAAAAAGGCCAAGTAGTGAGTCCGATTAAGTTGGACGGCAAGACCATTGCCAAAACTTTCTGGGGTAAGGCATGGTGTAATAACTTGGAGCGCTACAATGATTATGAAAATCGACTCCCTCGGGGTAGAACCTATGTTCGAAATGGTTTTGTTATTGATCTTCAAATAACAAAGGGTCAGGTCAAAGCAATGGTGATAGGGTCTCATGTTTATCACAGCTCTATCAGCATCCAGAAGGTTTCTTTGAAACGCTGGAAATCGCTTGTCGAATCCTGCACTGGACAAATTGGCTCTATGCTTGAGCTTGTTCAGGGCAAATTTTCAAAGTCAGTCATGGAATTCATGACCCACGAAGCCACTGGACTGTTTCCTGATCCCAAAGAGATTTCCCTGGATTGTTCATGCCCTGATGGAGCTTATCTTTGTAAACATTTAGCCGCTGTGCTTTATGGTGTTGGTGCTAGGCTGGATCAATCCCCAGAACTTTTGTTTGCCTTGCGTCATGTCGATCATCAGGATTTAATTACAGCAGTCTCCACCATGCCGGTTTTGAAAAAAGGCCGTCGCTCTAAGAAAACCATTCAGGAATCAGGGCTATCTGACGTATTTGGCATTGAAATCGAAAAATAATTTGCAAGAGGCTTATGTGGTAGCCAGCGATATTGTAAGAACAAGCCAAACGAGTAGTTTAGTATGCTTAAATGTGAATCTCCACTCTAGAATATTGCCAACGCAGAGCATGAGAATAGCTGGTGAAATTGGTTCGATAATTGGCTTAGATAAACTGTAAGTGTTCACGCCCCCTATTTTGGGTAATGCCTTGGAACAGGTTTGATTGTAGCTGGAGGGGTTGTGATGGGCTTGTATCGGCGAGACGAATGCGTCATAACCGGCGGAGAGTTTGCGTGCTGTAATATTACTTCTATCTCTGGTAGGAAAAGTAGAAAAAATACGGAAGTGGAAGTTTGCGCCCCGTTAAGGGGCAATGGTGCCACAGCCCAGCCCGAGGAGGTCGCAGAGCGACCGACGTTGGGCTGGGTTAAAACAAAAAACCCACCACCCC
>JAESQZ010000075.1 GCA_016764955.1 Deltaproteobacteria bacterium
GCATTGATAACTTGCGGATCTTCACTTCCCGCGACAGGAAAAGGCCCCATGCCCAAGAGACCGTTTTCAGAATGGATCATGATTGGTCTGTCTTTTAGATAATTAGCTACTAAAGTTGGCATGCCGATGCCGAGATTAACAACTTCGCCATCTTTAATTTGTTCAGCGGCTTTTTGGGCCATTTGCTCTCGGGTCCAGGGCATAAGCTCCTAAGGTAAGCAAACACCTGAATTATTACAATGGTAACCTGTTCGGCAGTCGTCTGTTTGCGAACATTCTTTGAGGCAAACTGTAAAGTTGTCACCGACCAGCATCATGCATTTGGCGTTGCTCCCACAGCTGTGACGTGATTTGCAGCTGTATTTGACACAGTAGCCCTTGGGAAAATCTAAGATGCATTGTTCTTGACGACCGCAGTCCAAGTCAGAACGGCAGTTATCACCAATAGTGGCACTTAACTGAATCGAAACCAGTAATCCAAGACTCCATCCAAAAATCATGCGCTGCGTCATTTTCTTTTCTCCCTTGATATGAGATATATCGCCCAGGAACGATTTAGGTTTCGCAAAAAAAGGGGTTTTCGATGGATCTTTTGAGGCGCAAAACACAGCTGAATGGTCTTTTGGCGTTTTTAAAAGAGTGCGAGCAAGATATTGCTGAGGCTCTTCGAAACGATTTGGGTAGGCCAGAATTTGAAGCGACTGTAGTCGAAATTGGCCCAGTTCGATCTGAAATCAGTTATACGCTGGCGCATCTTGAAAGCTGGTTGAAGCCTCAGTCTGTTGTGACACCACTTATTAGCCAGCCAGGGCGAAGTTGGATTCAGTATCAGCCTTTAGGACGCGTTTTGGTGATATCTCCCTGGAACTACCCTTTTAAAACTTCTTTATCACCTATCTGTAGCTTAATGGCAGCAGGCAATCAAATAGCACTTAAGCCGTCAGAGCATGCATTAAGCTGTGCGCATTTGCTTGCAAACCAGTTGCCTCGATATGTGGATATCGAAGTCCATACGGGTGATTCAAAAACCGCAAAAGATCTGCTTGAACAACAGTGGGATCATATTGTTTTTACTGGAGATGGCCATGTGGGGCGATTGGTTTATCAAAAGGCTGCTAGCAATTTGACACCAGTAACGCTTGAGCTAGGCGGCAAATGTCCAGCAATTGTTGATGAAAGCGCTTCACTGACACTGTCTGCAAGGCGGATTATTTGGGGGAAGATGTTAAATGCTGGGCAAACCTGTGTGGCCCCGGACTATGTTTTGGTTCACGAGTCACTCAAAGATGAGCTCATTAAACGGTTCAAAAAAAGTTTAAGGGCATTTTTTGGTGAACAGCCGAGAGAAAGCTCGCATTTTGGGCGAATCATTAACGGAATGCATGTGAAGCGTTTGGCTGCTTTGCTTGAGGGTGCTGATGTAATCCATGGTGGTGAATTTGATGTTGATCAAAAGTATGTAGCCCCTACTCTTGTGAACGCTTCAAGTTGGGAGCACCCATTGATGCAGGAAGAGATATTTGGGCCTATTTTGCCAGTCATGTCATATCGTGAGTTTGAAGAAGCGCTTGCTTTGGTGAACAAGTGCCCAAAACCTCTAGCTATTTATTGCTTCTCAGCTAATAAAAAGTTGCAAGATAAGATTTTAGAAAACACGAGTTCAGGGGCTGTTTGCTTTAACGATGTAGTCTCTCAGGCAGGGATTTATACATTGCCGTTTGGGGGAGTTGGTGCCAGTGGGATAGGTGCTTACCATGGCAAATTTGGCTTTGAGCGCTTTAGCCATGCTAGAGCTATTTATTCTAAAACCACCGCGGTAGATATCCCATTGAGATATCCTCCTTACACGAACTTAGCGCGTAAGGTAGCTTCTTGGTTATAGAATACACTTGCGGTCATAAAACGACTTTGCTTTCACCCGAAGAATATCATTGGGAGGTAATTCGGGTATTAAGGAACGAATAAGCTTGCAAGCGTTTTCTTCGTCGCCAGCTCTAAAATCAGAAATCGCTTTTTGCCATCTTTGTTGTGGCGCTAGGCTCACAGTAGTAGCGCTTTCTTCTGGTTCAGGTAATCTTAGTTCAGTTGGCGCTTGGACTTTTTCGTAGAGGGCGACTTGCACGAATAGGCTACTAGAGGCAATCAAGAGTGCCAAAAGAGATACCCATGAACCAGAGCCTGCAGAGCTAAGCTTTTTAGAGTTTGTTTGATCGCCATCGTCAAAAATCGCGTGACTTAAAATAAACCCAGGTGCTTCGAATGAAAATACTTGGTCGCCTATTTTGATTTTATCGCCGTCTTTAAGCCAAGCACTTCTCACACGCTTTTTGTTGACGAATGTCCCATTGGCAGAACCTAGATCAATAAGCTGAGCTTGGTGGCTTTGAACGTCAATGGCGAAGTGGTGCCTGCTGAGAGCAGAGTCTTGTAAGACTAAGTTGTTCTGAGGATCTCGCCCAACTCGATAGAGGCCTAGCGGTAAGTCGTGCCTTTCATTATCTAGGATTAGGCGAGGCTTTTGGTAAACGGCATGTGTTTGAGTGTGTTCGAACACGAAGTGAGAACCTGCTAACTGTTACTGATATTCCTAGAGAGCTGAGATTACATGCTGCGTAAACTCTTGAGTGTTTGCTGAACCACCTAGATCAGAAGTTCTAAGCTCTGGCTTCTTAAGAACTTGATAAAGAGCGGACTCAATTTGCTGTGCAATATTTGTTTCGTTTAGGTGATACAACATCATGATAGCGCTTTGAATCAAAGCCGTTGGATTTGCTTTATTTTTGCCTGCGATATCAGGTGCAGAGCCATGGACAGATTCGAAAACGGCAATTTTCTCACCTAGATTGGCGCCCGGTACTAATCCGAGGCCGCCAACAAGACCGGCACATAGATCAGAAACGATATCGCCATAAAGATTTTCGAGCAGTAAAACATCAAATTGATTGGGGTTGGTGACCAACTTCATACAAAGCGCATCAACGATGCAGTCGTCTATGGGGACTTTGCCATCAATGCTTGCCAACTCACGGGCCGTATCTAGAAAAAAGCCATCTCCCAGTTTCATAATATTGGCTTTGTGCCCGACTGTGAGTCTTTGACGCTTGTGTTTTTTGCAGTAATCAAGAGCAAACTGAGCGATTCGATGTGTGGCTTTTTTGGTTACAACTTTGAACGATAAAATTGTATCAGGTGTTACTTGAGCTTCCTGGGCAGCATAAAGACCTTCGGTGTTTTCACGAATGATAACCAAGTCAACATTGTCATAGCGTGTTTGAACACCTGGAACGCTTTTAACTGGCCTCACAGAAGCGTACAAGTCTAGTGCTTGTCTTAAAAGCACATTGGCGCTTTTGTGTCCTGAACCTATAGGCGTGGTAGTTGGGCCTTTTAGGGCAACTTGATTGTTTTGAATGGATTTTAGAGTTGCTTCAGGCAGAGCGTTGCCTAGCTCTTGGGCTGCTTTAAGTCCTGCTGATTGCTTATCCCAGCTGATAGGAGCTCCAGCTGCTTTAAGTACTTGCTGCATGGATTCTGCAATTTCTTCGCCGATTCCATCGCCAGGAATTAGTGTAACGGAATATGACATGACTTGAACCTCATAGGTGCTTATGCCACAAGATCCATTTCATGCAATTCGTTTTAAGTATTGATCAAGGCACGACGGGGACAACTGCTTTAATCGCTGATGAAAATCTGAAAATTCTTAGCAAACAAAACGTTCCATTTAGGCAAGTATTTCCCAAGGCAGGCTGGGTCGAACACAGAGGCGAAGATATTTGGAATTCGGTTAGACAAGCAGTCACGCGATGTCTAGAGCAGAGTAACCTCAAAGCAAACCAGATTGCCGCGATTGGCATTGCAAACCAGCGTGAGACAACAGGGCTATTTGATTCGCAAGGTAATCTATTGCACAACTTTATTGTTTGGCAATGTCGACGTTCACAAGCAATTTGCTCAGAGTTTCGTGAAAAGGGTTTAGAAGATCAGATTCGCAAAAAAACAGGCCTTTTGTTAGATCCCTATTTTTCAGGCACAAAGTTGACTTGGCTTTTTAGAAAGTATCCTAAATTTAAAAATGCCCTCTTTGGGACAGTTGATAGTTGGCTGCTTTATAAGATGAGTGCTGGAGCAGTACATGCAACTGATGCAACGAATGCTTCGAGAACGCTTTTGATGGACCTGAAAACCTGCGAGTGGGATCCTGAGCTCTTAGATATTTTTGAAGTTTCGAAAGATTGCTTGCCTGAAATTAAGAGCAGCTCTGAGGTTTATGCAAATACAAAAGGCTTGGATTTCTTGCCAGATGGAATTCCAATAGCCAGTTTGGTTGGCGATCAGCAAGCGGCCCTATTTGCACAAGCCTGCTTTAAGCCAGGAGAAGCAAAAGCGACTTATGGCACCGGCTGTTTTATTTTGCTGAACACAGGTGAAGAACCGGTGTTTTCTCAGCATGGTTTGCTTAGCTCTGTTGCTTTGAGGACCAAAGAAAAGACAACTTATTGTCTTGAAGCATCGTCGTTTATAGCGGGCGCTGCTATACAGTGGTTAAAAGAACAACTTGGTCTTATTAGTCACGTTTCTGAGGTGGAGCAATTAGCCAAGCAGTGCCCAGATAGTGCTGAACTTGTTTTTGTTCCTGCATTTTCAGGTCTAGGAGCTCCCTACTGGAAACCAGAGATACGTGGTTCTTTGATGGGGATTACACGAGATAGCAACAAAGCGCAGATTGCACGCGCCGTTTTAGAAGGCATTGCACTTTTGAATCAGGATATGTTGGTCGCCATGAAAGAGGATGCGGGAGCATTATCGCTACTGAAAGTAGATGGCGGAGCATCGGCAAACGACTTGCTTATGCAACTGCAGGCAGACTTGGCGCAGCTTCCTTGTTTGCGATCAGCCTGCTTAGAGACAACTGCCTTAGGGGCTTTGGTGTTGGCTGGAATGGCTGTGGGTGTATTTGACTCCCCTGATTTTTTATCCAAACTATCTGAAGGAGCGACTGTCTTTAGGCCATCCATGCTAGATGAAGAGCGAGACAAGCTCCGTAAAAAGTGGCATGATGCCCTTCATGGACTTGGTGCAATGGGTTGAGACAACGCCACTTTGGCTTTTAATGCTGTCATTGTTTTTTGCAGCTTGGATTGAATATGTGTTTCCTCCGTTCCCTGGAGATACACTTGTGGTTGCAGGTGGATTTTTTGTGGCCCAAGGTGCCCTACCCTTGGTGCTGACCTTTATTGTACTTACCTGTGGTTCTGTAGCGGGATGTGCAGTTGGTTGGAGTCTAGGAAATCACGGGCTAGGATTACGCAGATTTATTAGGGCCGAATATCTTGAAAAAGTCTCTCGAGGGTACAAGCGTTATGGAGCCTGGCTTATTTTGGGCAATAGATTTGTTCCAGGTATTCGGGGGGCCTTCATGATCGCAGCAGGCTTAGTAAAAATGCCGCTTAAAGCGATCCTGATCTGGGGAACGATTTCAGCCGTAATTTGGAATTCGATTCTGATCTCGGCTGGCTATGTTTTCAGCGAAAGTCTAGATGAAATGCTGCGAATATTTCAGAATTACAGCAAAACTGTTTTAATTTTGATTGGTCTTGCTGTAATCGTTTGGTTTTCTTTTAAAATGGGACGTCTTCGTTCATATAGCCGTCGCCAGGCTCAAAAGAAGCAGCAGCAGCAGGAGCTTGAAAATTAGAATTCGAAGCTCCAGCTTCATCACGTGGGCTTCCTAAGAACATTAATTTATCGCAAACAACTTCGAGACTGGTTCTGCTTTGCCCCTCTCGATCAGTCCACTTGCGCGCTTGGAAACGCCCGTCACCGTAAACTTGACGGCCTTTTTTCAAAAAGCGTTGGGCATTTTCAGCTGTTTTCCCAAAGCAAACTAAAGTAAACCACTCAGTATGATCGACATAGTTATCGCCTTCTTTACGTCGCTCTGTAACTGCAATGCGCAGATTACACATGGCAGTGCCGCTTTGCGAATAGCGAACTTCTGGATCTGCGCCAAGGTTTCCAATAATTGTCATTTTGCTCATTCCGGCCATTTTTTCACCTCAAGAGATATGTACTTAGAATGAGGTGTCTAAGTTGTAAATATCTCTTTGTCTATTTTTGTTTCGCAAGCAGCATTTTTGCTATTGAGCGTGAGAAGCTATCTCAACTAGAGCAGTCTGCAGTGACTGATGCGCTTAGAAAGCATGAGCTTTTTAGAGACCCAAGCCCTCAGGATAAAAAGATTGGTAAATTTTATTTTTACACTGAAAAAG
Source organism: Deltaproteobacteria bacterium (assembly GCA_016764955.1). GTDB lineage: Bacteria > Myxococcota > UBA727 > UBA727 > JABDBI01 > NORP243. The sequence goes on from JAESQZ010000075.1 coordinate 6,273, forward strand.
CAATAGACCCCAAAGAGAGACTTGTTGGCTGGGTAAGTAAAATACAATTTCATACTAAAGACTCAGCAATTAAAAGTCAGCTTTGGATGAAGCCAGGCGACTTATATAATTCAAATATAATTATTCAGAATGAACAAACCCTACTAAACCCAACAGTGAGGAGTTTTATCTTAATTTTGCCGGTTCAACCAAAATTGAGCCCGTCAAAAGACACTGTCGATTTGCTGATTGTTTCGAAAGATGTCTTAAGCTGGAGAGCTTCTTATAAAATAGCTGGAAGTAGTGATGGGTTATCTAGTTTTTCGATTAATTTATCCCAAACAAACCTTTTAGGGTTAAATAAAACAGTAGGGCTAAGCTTTGGCTTAGAGCCTCAATTAGTTGAATGGGGTGCTTTTTATCAAGATCCAAGCTTGTTTTCTACGAAGAACCAGCTCTCAGCAATGCAGGGTGTTTTTCTAAATCGAGCTGGTTGGGGGTTTGAAGGTGTGGAGGGTAGTTTTCAGATTTCCTACCCTGTTATTGTCGAGACGGTTAAATGGGGTTATAGTGCTTTGTTTAATTATAATTATAAGCCATTTTTTGATTATCAGGGTGTCGGAATTAGGCGCTTTGATGGCCTTGAAAGAAAATATCACCAGTTTCAATTAAACCCAAGTTTTGTGCTTATTCGCTCATTTGGAAAGGTGCATAAGAGCAATATTAGTTTTGGGTATGGTCTTTCATATGCTGAGTATAAGCCGTTAGAAAAAGTCAGTGAAAATTTTATTAAAAATGTGCTTCCAGTTAATGAGTTGCAGAGTTTTGCGATAGTTGGATATAATTATTTCCAAAATAAGTTTCTAGCTCTTTATAATTATGACACTTTTTCGGTAACGGAGTGGCAGCGTTTAGGCCCTAGGTTCTCTGCAACAAATCACTTTGCATGGACTGGTATTGGCAGTGATAGAACATTTTTCAGACCTCTAGCTTCTTTTACAGCCAGTGTACCTGTTACTAAAACAGGTCTGTTTATATTTTCTTTAAGTGGTCAGACCCGTTTGCAACTAGATAGATCGATTATTAATAATACGCTGGGTGCAGAGCTTACTTTAGTTGCGCCGACCATAGGCCAATTCGGCCGTTTTGTTACAGAAGCAAAGTTTTCAAGTATTTGGGATAATCAAAATAATACTCAGTTGGTACTCGGGGCTAATAGTGGTTTACGGGGAGTGCCGTTTCAATTTTATGCAGGCAATAATCTTGTAAGAGCCAATCTTGAGTTTCGAACCACTTCTGTTCAGCTTTGGTTGATTCGATTGGGTTTGGTGGCTTTTTATGATTTTGGAGCTGCATTTAGTAGTGAAAGTCAGTTCAAGCCGACTCAAGATGCAGGGATTGGTATTCGTATTATGGTTATACCTTGGAATCGTATCCCCTTTAGGATCGATGTGGCGACGCCTTTTGATGGGCCTAGACGTGGATTTAATAATACGCAGATCACCTTTGGTTTTGGCCCAGCGTTTTAGGGGCTACACTCTCATGCCAGCGAAGGCTGGTATGACAATTAAGTCAGGAAAATCTCCCGATCACCCTTCGCATTCTGAATCGGCCCGACGTGTCCATCGCGTTCCATTTGATCGACCATCTTGGCTGCTCGGTTGTAGCCAACCCCCATTTGGCGCTGTAGCCAACTGGTGGAGCATTTTTGAGTTCGACGAACGACTTCTAGTGCTTCTTGATATTTCTCATCGCCACTGTCGAAATCTCTGGCTTCTCCGTTGCTGGCTTCTTCTGGGCTTATTTCAGCAATCGTTAGGTCATATTCTGGTTTGGATTGTGACTTCCAGAAGTCAATAACGCGAACAAGTTCTTTTTCTGAAACAAAAGCGCCATGCACACGGACAAGTTCGTTGGTGCCAGGAGGTATTAAAAGCATATCGCCGCGACCA